>JAZUKG010000143.1:0-60799 GCA_045643145.1 Lachnospiraceae bacterium
AAACTCTCATGTTTAAATGTTGATCCGATTCAAAATTAACTCTAGCTAATTTTTTAAACCGTTTTACTGTTTTTTTAGGTTTTGTTCTCTGAACAATTCTTATTTAGAATTTTCAGGGTTGCATTGCTGTTTATTTGTCAAAGATCAATTTGTAATGAACTTAACGGAGAAGGAGGGATTTGAACCCTCGCGCCGCTATTAACGACCTACTCCCTTTCCAGGGGAGCCCCTTCAGCCTCTTGGGTACTTCTCCAAATCAAGCTGAATGTTCGCAATATGATTCATTACCGTACGGGATGTTTCCCGAGCGGAGAGGGTGGGATTCGAACCCACGCGCCCTTGCGGACAAACGGTTTTCAAGACCGCCTCGTTATGACCACTTCGATACCTCTCCATCGCGTTTCTTAACTGACGCAAGTGTTATTCTAGCAAAAGACTTCTAAAGTGTCAACAACTTTTTCAAACTTTTTTTAAAAATATTTTTATCCACTTCGTAAAGCCTATATATAGGGGCTTTTCCACATTTTGGATACTAATTATCAACATCCAAAAAAGCCTTTGCAATAATCAAATCTTCCGGAGTAGTGATTTTTATATTTTTATAATCACCCTCCACCAATTTCGTTTTTTTATGACACATAGTTTCTACTACCATAGCATCATCTGTAATCAGAATACCTTTTGCCAAAAGATCAGCTTCCTGATCTATCAATTCTGTATATGCACGATATATCAAATCAAAGCTAAAGGTCTGAGGGGTTTGTACTGCCCAGAGTAAATCTCTTTTCAGAGTCTGATCGCTATAACCATTTTCGTCAGCCAGCTTGACAGTATCTTTTACCTTTGTTCCCGTGACACACGCAGAATGTATTTTTGTTTCCTGCACCAAAAGAGAAATCATGTCTTTTGTCACAAAAGGACGCGCGCCGTCATGAATCAGTACAATATCCGCGCCATCTGATACAGACAACTCGGATATTTTTTTCAAGCCCTCATATACTGAGTGATATCTTTCTTTTCCACCGGTAACAACAGCACACACTTTTGTAAAGCCATATTTATCAACAATTTCCCGCTGACAATACTCCACCTGGTCTGCACCGGTTACTAATACTACTCCGTCCACGACACTATCTTCAAAAGCCTTTAGAGCATAGTAAAGTATCGGTTTATCCTGAAGCAGTAAATATTGTTTCGCCGTATCACTGTTCATACGCTTACCCTTACCGGCAGCGAGCACGACAGCATAAATCTTTTTGTTTTGTTCCATCTTATCGTTCCCCTAACTTAAGATTCGGTACTGCATTCAAGTCCCAATCGCTTCGGGTTCCGTTTATATATTCATAATAACCGGCTGCCCCAATCATTGCGGCATTATCCGTACAAAGAATCGGAGACGGAGAATAAAACTCTACTCCTGCCTTCTGACAAGCCGCCTGCAGCGCTCCGCGAAGCGATGAGTTTGAAGCCACTCCGCCGGCAATTGCCAATTTATCAAAACCATATTCCTGTACTGCATGCATTGCATGATCTACCAGTACATCTGTTACTGCTTTTTGGAAAGAAGCTGCTACATCTGCTACCACAATTTCTTCCCCTTTCATTTCACAGGAATTTAAATAATTGAGAACCGCTGATTTTAAGCCGCTGAAACTAAAGTCATATTCGCTGTCTGCAACCTTTGCCCTCGGGAACTTAATAGCTTCCGGATTACCTTCTTTAGATACCTTATCAATTTTAGGACCTCCCGGATAACCCAGCCCAATCGCACGTGCTACCTTGTCAAAAGCTTCTCCTGCAGCATCATCACAGGTCTTTCCTACAATTTCATATTCTCCGTAATCCTTTACCACAACCAGATGTGTGTGTCCGCCGGAAACCACCAGACAGGCAAACGGAGGTTTTAATTCTTTATGTTCAATATAATTTGCGCTGATATGCCCTTCTATATGATGAACACCTACGAGCGGTTTTTGGGCAGCAAAAGCCAAGGCCTTCGCATGAGCGACTCCTACCAAAAGAGCACCAACAAGTCCCGGTCCGTATGTAACCGCAACTGCTGTCACATCTTCCAGTTTCATTTTGGCTTCTTCCAAGGCCTGTTCTACTACCTGATTAATCTTTTCAATATGTTTTCTGGAGGCTATTTCCGGTACAACACCTCCATAAAGAGTATGTAAATCAATCTGAGAGGAAATCACATTCGATAGAACAGTACGCCCGTTTTTCACAACTGCTGCCGCTGTCTCATCGCATGAACTCTCTATTGCCAGAATATACACATCTTCATTTTCCTGTATAGAACTCATATGTCTCCTCTTTTTCTCTTTTATTCATCCGATTCTTTCACCGGTTTCCATCCGTATATTTTATAATGCTGATTTTCATCTTTACGAAGCATAAATACCATATTGGTTTTATAAAGGAGTTCCCCCTGCTTCACGCCGAACATACAATAAAGTCTGGCCCATTCAAAACCATCCTCAGAAAAGGTCTCCACATCCACGCTGGAAGACGGAGTAAAGCTGGCAATGGTTCTGTTATTCTGCCGATAAATATCAATGTCATATTTTAACGAGGTCAGATATACCTCCTCCGTCTGAGAAGCTACCAGTTCATCGTCATACAGCTCTCGGATTTTACGTCCCAAAGCATCTATCTCTTCTTCGGTATGTTCTTCATTGTAGAAACACTGCGTAATTTCACTGAAATACTTCACTACTTCTCTCGGAGTAGACGGATAATTTGTGTCAAGATTACGCAAAAGCACTTCCTGAGAAGCCGTCAACCTCTGAGACTCATCTATTATTTCTTCAGGCTGAGGCACATTTCGATTGGACAAATGATAATAGTATCCGACAATCAAAACAATCATCAGACCCACTGCCAGAAAAAACGAAAATGTTCGATTATTCTTTAATTTCAACGGTCTCAGCCCTCCTTTCTGTTTCCTATTTTTACAATCGCATTAATTAATACTATTCTTCTTCAAACATCAGCTCTACGGTTTCTCCATCCTGTGCTGCCAATGTATTTTCAAAAATGTCGGTTGCTTCCTGAATAAACTGTTTTGGCCACGGAAGCGACGGACTGTAATGTGTGAGCCAAAGAGCAGACACACCCGCATCCTTGGCAATTTTGGCAGCTTCCCAATAGGTCATATGCTTATGTTCTACTGCTTTTTGCTGCTTTTCTCTTTCGCCATACATACCTTCACAAATCAAAAGATCCGAATTTTTGGCATTCTCCACTATGGATTTTGTGGGTCTGGTATCAGTTACATAGGTCAGTTTAAGACCCTTCCTCGCCTCTCCCATTACCATAGACGGGACATATTCTTTTCCTTCATATTCGACAGTATTGCCTTTTTGAAGCGGATTCCAAAGCTGAACAGGCAGCCCCAAAGCTTTTGCTTTATCCACCTGAAACTTTCCGAGTCTTTCTACAATCATGGTATAACCGTAGCAGACCACATTGTGATTGACACGAAATGCTCGCAGTTTGAAATCTCCCATGTCAATTTCTTCTTCCGGGCTATTCAGTTCATGAAAACGAATTTCAAACGGAAGCTCCGGTGCAATAACCATAAGCGCTTTTACAACGCGTTCCAGTCCCTTGGGCCCTATCATAAGCAGCGGCTCTGTACGCTCTGCATTACCCATAGTAAGCAAAAGTCCCGGCAGACCGCTGATATGATCCGCGTGATAATGCGTAAAACAGATTACATCAATCGGTTTGGCACTCCAACCTTTGGCCTTCATGGCAATCTGCGTACCTTCACCGCAATCAATCAATATACTTTTCCCCTGATATCTGGCCATCATCGAGGTCAAATATCGATATGGAAGCGGCATCATTCCACCGGTTCCCAGTAAACAAACATCTATCATATTACTATATTACCTATCTTTTCCACATAATCAGTGCATCCTCTGTCGGGAACTGATAAAACCCCTTTCGAACACCTTCACTGACAAATCCCTGCTTTTCGTATAGTCTGATTGCAGGCATATTACTGCTACGCACTTCCAATGTATACATACATATTCCGCGCTCTTTCCCTATCTCAAATACCTTGGTCAGTATTTGCGATGCAATATGGCATCTTCTATAGTCAGGAGCAACCGCCACCTGATTGATATCTCCTTCATCAAAGACCTGATACAGTCCCATATAGCCGGCTACGCACTGCGCATCCTGATCATAAGCCACTACATAAAGTGCCTTATCATCCTCACAGACTTTTTCCAAATCCTCTTTTGTCCACGGCTGCGAAAAGGAAATGCATTCTATTTCATGCACCATCGGCACATCTTCTTTTTTCATAATTCTGCATACAATCTGCATGCTATGACTCCTCTTTTTGCCCCTGTTTTTCCATACGTTCTCTTTCTGCCTGAGAAAGACGCAGATATTCCGGTTTATGTTCCTTTGCAGTTACATATTCACCTTTTTTAAACATATCTGCTGCAAGCACAGCAAGAGCCGACGCATTTTGTCTATTTAAATGAGCCGGTGCAAAATAATAAGGTATGGTTACCTTTTCTTCTATTTGTTCTTTATATACAGGCACACCGTCTCCTAAAAATACAACCGGTGCATCTAATGTATTGACATATTCTATGATTTCATCCACAGAAATCGCTCTTTGAGAAAGAAGAGTTTGAAACTCTCTTTCCTGCCCGAATGCATATACACCTGTGTATACCTGACTACGTCTGGCATCCATCATCGGACAGATAATCGCCTTGGAATCATAAAGCTGAAAAGCAAGAGCATCCAAAGTCGGCACTTCCACAATCGGTTTATCCAGTGACTGAGCCAGACCCTTTGCTGTCGCACTTCCGATACGAAGTCCGGTAAAAGAACCAGGCCCTTTTGATATCGCGATCGCATCCAAACCGGACAGGTCAAACTCTGTCATTTTTACCAGTTCTGCCAGCATAGGCAAAAGTGTCTGTGAATGTGTTTTTTTATAATTCACGCTATACTGCGCCAAGATAATATCATCTTGTAAAATCGCTACGGAAGCCACAAGCCCCGAGCTGTCAATTGCTGCTATTTTCATAAAACATCCTAGCTTTCTTTGATTTCAATTTTTCGATAAGAAAAACCTTTTGACAAATCCTTTTCAATCGTAATCCACATCGTTTCCTTTGGCATGAGTTCTTCGATCAGGTTTGCCCATTCTACAAGGCTGACACCCTGTCCGTAGAAATAATCTTCATATCCGATTTCATCCATTTCCTCCGGATCACCGATTCGATATACATCAAAATGGTATAAAGGCATACGTCCTTCTTCATAAATCTGCACGATCGTAAAAGTCGGACTGTTAACAGACTCCTCAATACCCAGACCTTTTGCAAAGCCTTTTACAAAGACGGTTTTTCCCACGCCAAGATCACCGAGCAGTGCAATCACCTGTCCCGGCTTTACTTCCATACCAATTTGTTTTCCTATTTCATAGGTCTGTTTTTCATCTAAACTGTCATAACTGCCACATTTCATTGTAACATATCTCATCCTTTTCGTATAGTTATTGCTTAATCTTAACCTTCTTTGGATCCATGTATCTGCAGATTAACTGAATCACCAAAACGGTGTCTTCTTTTAAGTCAGCTCTCGGGAAAACACAGGCGTTCACCTTGGAAGTATACACAATCAAACTTTTGCCGGTTGCTACAGCCTGATACATATTATCCCACTTTTGCATCTCCATGCTTTCTCCCTGAGAAACATAGATTCCTTCCTCAGTAAATGCATAATGAAGCGGACGTTTAAATGCCTCATTGTTCAGTGCCTGTCTCTTGGCACTCAAGAATAAGTTCCACGGTAAATATCCTATAATAAATAAACCTGCTAAAAGGTAGATAAATCCATTTCCGTTAAAGAAAAAGATGATACACATACAGCCTAAAATAGTGGCTACCAGTCCCTGAAAACCGGAATAGGTATGTCTGAGCATATAATCATACAGAACCTTTGTATTCATATGAACATCAAACTCATACAAAACCTTTGCCGGGTCTAATACAACCGGTTCTTTTTCTTCTGTCTGCGTTCCATCCAGTACTTCTTTGTTTTCTTCCAAAATCAATTCCTCCATCAAAGCTTTCTATCCCACATGTATCATATTATAGTCACTAAAAAAGTGCAATAAAAAGAATTGCCCCTAAGGGCAATTCTTTTAAGAAATATATAAAACCTTCTACACATTTGGTTGATACGAACATGTTTTATTCATGTCTGAGTGCCTCAATCGGGCTAAGCTTTGCTGCCTTCTTGGCCGGATAGATACCAAAGAACATACCGATACCGGATGAAAACAGTGTGGTAAAGATAATTGTAAATGCAGATAACGAAGCTTTGAAGCCCATAAGTCCGCACACCAATTTTGCACCGGCGACACCTAATATAATACCGATTACACCACCGATTAAAGTAATAATCGCTGCCTCAAACAAGAACTGTGTCATAATCGAACCGGTTCTGGCTCCCAGCGACTTTCGTATACCGATTTCTCTGGTACGCTCTGTAACCGATACCAGCATAATATTCATAACACCGATACCACCTACCAAAAGCGAAATCGCAGCAACAAATACGACAAACACTGTAATATAGCCTACAATCTGCGTAATCTGTCCCATCTGATCGTTAAAGTCCTGCATACGAATGGCATCAGATGTAGCCGGTACATGAAATCTTTTCTTGAGCGCTGACATAATTTCTTTTGCACAATCAGATGCATACTGAGGGCCGTCTGTAAATACATAAAACAGGTTAAAGCTCTCTAAGTCATACCCAAAGTAACTGAGCGCTGTCAGCGGAAGTTCCATTTCTACTTCATCAAAATACATAAACAATCCGGATAATGCACTTTTGGATGCATTGTCTTTTCGAATACCGATGACAGTCCACTCCGCAGTCATACCGTAAATATCCGTTTCAAAGGTATTGCCAATCGCATCTGTTGTACCAAACATGGCAATCGCACTGCTTTCACGGATAATGCAGACTCTGGCCCCCGCCTGGTAGTCTGCCTCATTAAAATAGCGACCCTTCACAATCGGTTCCTGGTACAGGTACTGAATCGCCGGTCTGCCGGCATACATGTATCCTTCAAACTGACCTTTTTGACTAATCGCCGTTGCATTAAACTGATAGTTTGGGCTGGCTCCCTTTACATGAGGAATGTTTTCTTCAATAAACTGAAAATCTTCTTCTTTGAACTCGACCTCAACATCCTCTTCGGTGGATGCATCTCCCATATAGCCGGGCGTATAGAATGCCAGCTGTCCTCCGGCAAGACTATTCAATTGATCTGTAACCTCTGATGAAACTCCGTTACCAATCGAAATAACCATGATAACCGAGGATATACCAATAATGATACCGAGCATGGTCAGAATTGATCTACCCTTGTTGCACCGGATATTCATCAGAGCCATTTTAATATATTCCAAATACTGTGTCATATTAGTTAGCTGCTCCTTCCGGCATCATTCCGGCAATTGCTCCCATAGCCGCATCATATTCTTCCTGTGTCATTGCTGTTACAGTCATACCTTCTGTCATTTCCGCTGTTACCTCTGTCACGACACGGTCACCCTCGTCAAGACCGGATATAATCTGTGTATATTCATCGTTACTGATTCCGATTTCTACCATTTTCTTTACCAGTACTCCGTCTTTTTCTACATAGCAGAAGTTTCCGTCACTGGCATAATTGATACTCGTGATTGGCGCCAAAAGAACACCTTCCTCCTTGGCTGTATCAATGCTGACTTTTCCTTCCAGTCCCAATACGATATTATCATCCGGATTTAAAATATGAATACTGGTTTCAACTGTCATTGCTCCGCTCTGGTTTGCAGTTGCAATTTTACTCATCTTGTCAACCTCAGCTTCATACTCTTTTCCGTTAAGTGTAGCGATGGCATGCTGACCGATTTTAACTTTTTCTACATCAAATTTACTGATACCAACTGTTACGTGAATCGCATCGCTTCTCAGGACAGTAAAGAGTTCCTGACCAGCCATAACAGTCTGTCCTTTTGCGCAGGCAACTGTTGAAACAATACCATCAAACTCTGCTACGACTCCTGCCTTTGCCTTATCCAAGGTTTCAACTACGTCCTCTTTGGTATTTGCAGCAACCTGTTTCTGAAGACTTTGCTGTTCTTTCTGAAGTCCTGCTGTCGGATCCGATTCTTTCTGTGCTTCGTACTGTGCTTTTAATGCTTTGTATTCAGCCAAATCTTCACTGCAAGTCTGGAGTGCAGCATTTAAATCCGATAAGTTGTACTCATCTAACTTTTTCTGAACTGACTTCATTTCTTTGGTCTTTTCTTTGATCTTGTCCTGCAGCTTTTCACTTTCAGGTTTTGCTGCTAATTTCTTTTCAAGTTCAGCTACCTCGCCCTGCAGAGTTAATAATTCTTCTTTATATTTACCTGCCTGTGCAATCTGTCCCTGAAGCTGTCCTACACATTCATTGTAGTGAGCCACATATTTCTTTGCTTCTTCATAATCTGCATTTGCTTTTGCAGCCTTGTTTTGAGCTTCATTGATTCCCTTGATGGCAATATCACTGGTAACATTACTGATTCTTGCCTGAAGATTTGCATCGTCTACTGCTTCTTCCAAATCAGAAACATCATAGCTGACTAAAAGGTCACCTTTTTTCACCATCTGACCTGCTTCTACATTCAGTTCGCCAATCGTTGCTCCTACAGGTGAGAAATAGATTTTTGATTCTTCGCTTTCAATTGTTCCTGATGTCGATACCTTCTGTTCTACATCACCCTTTAAAGCCTCTGCTACTACTACCTGAGTTCCTTTTTCACCCATTTTCTTGACATTACTGAAAATACTGAAACCAATCCAGCCAACAAATGCAACAACAGCAATCAAGATAACAATCCAGGCTTTCCCTTTTCTCTTGTTATTTCTTCCCTTTGCTTTCTTTTCCTGTTTTTCAAATTTTTTCTTTTGTTTATCTGTGGTTTTATCTGTATAGGTTAATAAATCATCGCTGCGGATGACAGTACCTTCTGTTTCTTTTGCCTGTGTTTCATTTTTTGGTTCTTCACTGACAGAAGTTGTAATTTCATTGTTATTTTCCATTTCCTTAGACATTTTCATAATCCCTTTCTATTTTGCCGTCTTTGATTCGAATGACACGTTTTGCCTGTGCGGCAATATCGTTATCGTGTGTAATTAATATTACAGTTCTGCCTTCCTCATGAAGTCCCTTTAATATACCCAGGATCTCCTTACTGGAATTGGAATCCAGATTTCCGGTAGGCTCATCTGCCAAAATAACCGGCGGTGCCTGTGCAATCGCTCTGGCAATTGCCACACGCTGCTGCTGTCCTCCGGACATCTCACTCGGTCTGTGTTCCATTCGATGTCCCAGTCCTACCTTTTCAAGTGCAACCTCTGAAAGCTCATGTCTCGTATGTTTTGCTACCCCTCTGTAAATAAGAGGCAATTCCACATTTTCTCTCGCTGTCAGATTGGCAATCAGGTTAAATCCCTGAAAAATAAAGCCGATTTCTTTATTTCGAATATCCGATAATTCATCATCCGTCATATGGGATACATCATTCCCATTTAATATGTATGTCCCGCCGGTTGGTACATCCAGACACCCGATCATATTCATCAGCGTTGATTTACCTGAACCTGACTGGCCAATGATGGCAACAAACTCACCTTTATTGATTACAAGATTGATTCCATCCAGAGCTCTGACCTCGTTCTCACCGGGATTATATACCTTGGTCATATCCCGGATTTCTACTAATGTTTCCATGCCCTTTCCTTTCCATTATCATCTCAAACACATTATGTATTGCATCAACGGAAGTATTCTTCCCATATATTGATTTTACTGTATCACTGTATTATTCGTGTAATACAATAATACAATCTGACACGTTTGTCAACAAAAATCAAATTAAGAATTCTTAATATTTTATGAAGAAGCCATCTGAAAGTGAAAATGGGCAACAAAAAAGGCAAAGCCGAAAACTCTCGACTTTGCCCTTCGTTAAATTATTTAGGTTGGAAAAATTGAATTATTTAGGTAATTTAACAATACTATTTCTGCTGGTTTCCTTTGATAATTGGTGAAATACGTTTGTAAATCAGGAAAGTAATAATAACAGAACACATTGCTTTGATAAAAGTAAATGGCATATTAAACATAACCAACGCCTGTAATAATCCGTTTACATTTGGATTGATTGCCTGATATGCTCCGATGATTGCATCCATTGGCATAAAGTTGGTATAGAAAGGATATACCAGGTAATAGTTTGATACGATACTGATCAGTGCCATTGCAACCGCACCTACTAAAGAACCGATAATCGCACTCTTTCTTCCCTTCTTCACTTTATAAAAGATACCTGCTACTGCTACAAAGGTTGCTCCTAAAATAAAGTTACTGAGCTCACCTACACCGCCTGTAGTAGTACGAAGTAAATGAAGTACATTCTTGATAAGACAAATCAGAACTCCTTCGATCGGTCCCATTGCAAATGCTCCGATTAATGCCGGAAGCTCTGATAAATCCATCTTGATAAAGCTTGGCATAAGCGGCACGCTAAAATCCAGGAACATTAAGATAAATGCTACCGCTGAGAGCATTCCAATCATTGCAAGGTTACGTGTTTTAAATACATTGTTTTTCATTTTTATCCTCCTCTTCTTTCGATACTTCTAACATTGTATTTTTGATTGTAGTATCTTGGCCGAATCAAAAATAGGAGAATTCATTTGTGGTTTTAAATAAAAAAACCCGAATCAAACAAAGTTGATTCGGGGTCTTATCACAATAAGTATACTACGACTGCACGCAGACATAGCATATCACCTATTTTGTCCTCTCTCATCCAGACTGTAACTGTCGGTTTTGGAATTTCACCAAATCAGCCATCTGCCAAAGGCAGACAGGTCGCGGACTAAGCTAAAAGCATCACCGCCGGTGGGGAATTACGCCCCGCCCCGAAGAACTACCACGCATAATATATCATTATCTTTTATATTATGCAAGAAAAATTATTTTGGTTATCAAATTTATTTTTGAGCATTCTGGATTTTCATGGTAAGTCCGATTCTCTTCTTTTCTACTTCTACAGAAAGCACCTGAACATCCACAATGTCACCTACACTGACTGCTTCTAACGGATGTTTGATATATCTGTCTGTAATCTGAGAAATATGTACCAGTCCATCCTGATGCACGCCGATATCTACAAATGCACCAAAGTCAATGACATTTCGAACAGTACCCTTTAAAATCATACCCGGTTTTAAATCTTTGAGATCTAAAACATCACTTCTAAGGATTGGTCTTGGCATATCATCTCTCGGATCTCTGGCCGGCTTTTCCAGTTCTTTGATAATATCTGTAAGAGTGATTTCTCCAATACCCAGCTCCTGAGCCATTTTCTTTTTGTCTCCGATTTTCTTTTCAAGGCTAAAGATTCCGAGCTGAATTTTATCTTCTCCTGCCTTCTGCTCAGAAACTTTTTCCTTTGGAGCTTCTGTAATTGTCATTCCGTTCATAGCCTGTGCAAGGGCAGCACCCATAGCGGTACCTGTATTACGGATCACAATCTTTTTCTCTTTTGGCTTTCTTTCCTGCTTTGGAGCCGCTTTTGCTTTTGCTGCATTCTTGGTCTCTACTGCTGCCATCTTCTGTGCATTCTTGACATCTTCCATAGTCAGATTTGTCTTTTCCAAAAGCTGAAGCACTGCATCATAAGATTCCGGATGTACACTGGTTGCATCCAGAGGATTATCTCCATCTAAAATACGCATAAATCCGGCACACTGCTCATACGCCTTTGGTCCGAGCTTTGCAACCTTTAAAAGCTGTTTACGGTTTGTAAATTTACCATTTGCTTCACGGTAATCTACAATATTTTTCGCAATCACTTTAGAAATACCTGAAATATATTCAAGAAGCGGTGCAGATGCAGTATTTAAATCTACACCAACCTTGTTTACACTGTCTTCTACCACTCCGGTCAGTGCATCGGAAAGTTTCTTCTGATTCATATCATGCTGATACTGGCCGACACCGATTGATTTTGGATCAATTTTTACCAGCTCAGCGAGCGGATCCTGAAGTCTTCTGGCAATAGATGCTGCACTTCTTTGTCCTACATCGAAATTCGGGAACTCCTCTGTAGCCAGTTTTGATGCAGAATACACAGAAGCTCCGGCTTCATTTACGATAATATATTCTACCTTGGTATCTAATTCCTTGATCAATTCTACAATGACCTGCTCAGATTCTCTCGAAGCAGTTCCGTTACCAACTGAAATCAGAGAAATGTTGTATTTCTTGATCAGCTTTTTGAGAATTTCTTTGGATTCTTTTACTTTATTCTGAGGTTCTGTCGGATAAATAACTACAGTATCCAATACCTTTCCCGTTTCGTCTACGACTGCAAGCTTACAACCGGTTCTAAAAGCCGGGTCCCAGCCGAGAACAACACGACCTGCAATCGGCGGCTGCAACAGAAGCTGTTCCAAGTTCTTACCAAATACATTGATTGCTCCGTCTTCTGCTTTTTCTGTTAAATCATTTCTGATTTCTCTTTCAATTGCAGGTGCAATCAGTCTCTGATAACTGTCTTCAATGGCTTCCTTGATGAGTGTATCTGTATATTCGTTTTCTTTTGTAAGAATCTGCTTTTCCAGATATCCGCAGATACGTTCTGTATCCACCTCTACCTTTACGGTAAGAATCTTTTCCTTTTCGCCGCGGTTTAATGCCAGGGTTCTGTGTCCTACCACCTTCTTGATCGGTTCCTCATATTCATAATACATTTCGTAAACGCTGGAAACCTTTGAATCCTTGGCACTACTTACCAGTTTACCCTCTTCAAAGGTAAAGTTACGAATATAAATACGGTAATCAGCTTCATCACTGATACGCTCAGCCATAATATCCTTGGCACCATTCAGTGCATCCTCAACGGTCTCTACCCCTTTTTCTGAATCGATATACTCTTTGGCTGCTTCCTTGGCATCTACTGAAAGCTCCTGGTTCCAAATCAGATCAGCCAGTGGTTCCAGTCCTTTTTCCTTGGCCACAGAAGCTCTCGTTTTTCTCTTCTGCTTGTATGGTCTGTAAAGGTCTTCTACTACTACCAATGTTTCTGCTGCCAGAATTTTTTCCTTCAGTTCATCTGTAAGTTTTCCCTGTTCCTCGATTAATGCCAGAACACTTTCTTTTCTGTCTTCAAGTCCTCTTAAGTAGTTTAATCTTTCGTATAAATTTCTGAGCACCTCATCATTTAATGCTCCGGTTACTTCCTTACGATATCTGGCGATAAAAGGAATGGTATTTCCTTCATCAATTAATTTAACGGTTGCTTCTACCTGTTCTTTTTTGATTGCCAACTCCTGGGCAATTTTCATGCAAATATCCATGTTGTATTATTCTCAACTTTCATTTATTTCTTGTATTTTTTATTTACTTATAATGCTTGCCAAAAGAGCAACCATTGGTGAATTCCAGTAAATAGTAATTTCGTTACATGAATAACTCTGATCGTTATCCACATAACATTTTGCTCTCGGCTTATCCTTTAATACGGCTGTTGCATACGGATCCTCCAGGTTACTGTCCGGTCCGCCGACCAGCATACCCGGCATAGTTTTTCCGAGTGCCTGTGATGGTCTGTGATGTGTATGTTCCGGTGATTTGCTTCCATAGCCGGTCACAAAACAATATCCGGTTGCATTATTTCCGAGCAGATAAGAAAGCTGTGCATCTGCCAGCTGCAAATACTGCTTCTCTTTCTCTGTTCCCTTTACACCATCTAATTTGCTCGCCAATGCAAACATCATACCATTATTGGCTACTGTCATATTTGAACCCCATGGATATTCACCTGTAATACTGCAGTCATACGCATCATTATTTGCTGCATTTACTGCTTCATCCAAAGCTTCATTCCATTTTGCCATTAATGCATCCTTGATCTGTGGATTTGCCTTTTCGTTTGTCATATAAGAATAACAACCATATCCGCCAACTGCAGCCCAGCCAAAGCCTTTCAGATTTGCCTTGGACATTTCCTCCTGAAGATCAGCTTCATAGGAAGCATCTCCGGTGGTTTTGAAAAGTTCTGCTGCTGACCAGACAATTTCATCCTGACAGTTCATATCCGGATATTCACCGGTTACGATATCATCCGGATTTTTAAATCCGCGCTCTCTTTTATGTTCCTGCAAATAGCTGTAGGCTTTCTTTGCTGCCTCCAGACATGTATTGGCATAGCCACTGTCATCTTTATACAGTCTGGCTGCCATAGCCATAACTGCTGCAAAATCTCCGGTAGCCGCATTGGAAACAGGAGATACAATCAGCTCTTCGGTTTCATCCTGTGGCATTACAGTTCCCGGGAAGTTTGCACAGGTTACCTTGTGATAAACGCCACCGTCTGCTCTTTGCATTTTAAGCATCCAGTCAAGTTCATACTTTGTCAGACTGAGAACCGGAATGCTGTCCGGAGCTGTCTGATCCATTCCAAATGCCTGCGGATATTCTTCATAAGCAATTAATAAATCTGCAGCTGCCTTTGCTCCGGATACCACGTATCTTCCATAATCACCGGCATCATGCCAGCCTCCGGAAACATCGATTTTTTCAGATGTACCGTAAACCGTTGCTTTTGTGTTATGACATGCCGGATGGGCAAACTCGCCTCCAGCAGTTCCCGGAAGCTCACCGCATTTTTGCATTTCAACCATATATGTCAGGCTCTTTAATAAATCGGCATATGCATCATCCGAAATGGTAAATTCATAAGAATCTGCCAGCCCTTCACTGATAATCTGATAGGTTCCCGGTGTTGTTACCTGACTAAAGTCACCCACTCCGGTGTTTTCTCCGGAATTTTCATTCATCTTTTTATCCGTAATCTGGCCTTTAAAAACACTTTCCCCGCTACCGGCCTTTACTACTTCAAACTCGTTACCGATAGAGTCACTGGTAAAGACTGCTTTCTTGAAATCCTGTGGCTGATAGCCCACCTGGTTCAGACGAATCTGTGTCGTATCTTCGTTTGCTTCACCCTTAACCACATTCGAATCATCTGTCAATCTCAGTTCCAGATTATCGATTGCAATTTTGTGTGCTCCGAGGTCACCGTCTCCGTCATACTTACCTACGTTAAAGCAAAGACGCGGAGCCGGATCGCTGTCCTGTTCCATGGTCAAATCATATTCATAATGTGTCAGCTCTGTGGTTGCCTGAATACTATCTGTAAAATATTCATGATAATCTCCGCCGTTAATCTGCATACGCCAAACTACGGTACGAGGAGTATCTACTGCCATATCAAAAGCGAAATGATATACACCGCCTTTATCCAGTGCAAAGCCATCATAGTATGCCTGAACAGAATAATCCAAATCGCCGCATCTTTGTACATCGATTTCCATCTGTCCCTGGTCGTTTACACCAATACTGCCGTCTCCACCGTTTAAATATGTCATCCAGGTTCCGATTCCCTCTGAAAAATCACCGTTTGCAATCATATTGCCATCGGTATTTTCTTCCACAGTCTCCTGCTCTTCATTTTCTGCCGGTGTCTCTTCTTCTGCCACTTCTACATCTTCGGACGGCTGCACCTCCACAGCTTCCTGAGTTACCTGCTCCGTCTCTACCGGATCCTGCGTAGGTTTCGCTTGGCATCCTGCCAAAAGACCTACACAGATACTCATACTGCAAAGCAGCATCATTACTTTCTTTTTGGTCATATATTTCCCTTTCTTTTTTAAAAAATCGCTTTCTATTATCCATAGTAATAAAAGCATAAAAAAACCGATTATACATAACATCGGATGGCTTAAGTATAATAGAAAAAAAGACTTTATTCAATGAAAAAATCGTGTTATGATAAAAGTACTATTCAAAGGAGTAAGACATGAACGAGTTTTCAGATTTACAAAATGAAAATAATAATCCGACGCCGCAAAGTTATCCCAATTACGGATATAAAACAGGCAGAAAAAACGGATTTATGATTGCTTCCCTTTGTCTCGGGATTTTCGCGTTAACATCCAGTTCCATCATCTTTATTGCGATGATTGCCGGAAGTCTCAGTATTTTGTTTGCAGTTCTTTCAAAGGGTAATGACAAGAAAATGCAGCCTATTTCCAAATTAGGAACCGGGGTCTCTGTTTTCTCCATTCTTTTGTCCTTTTGTATTACTGCATCAGCAATCTATATGTATTTTAATGATGCCAGTTATCATGCAGCCTTGAATGATTCCTTTAAGCAAATGTACGGAATCACAATGGATGAGGCTTTAGAGGATCAGCTCCCGAGCTGGTTTTCAAATGAATTAAAATAAATAGCCATGCTTTATAAAGGCACGACAAGGAAGGAGGGCCCGGCATGAACATTTCAATAGGAGCATATCAACCATATAGTTATCAACCTTATTCTGTATCCAATGCAGATAGTGCTGACGCGCCCTCTACGATAAAAAATCCGGGTGAGTCACAGGAGAAGAAGGTAGGACGCAAATCCTCTCCTGCAGACTGTCAGACCTGCAAGGAACGTAAATATCAGGACGGATCGGATGAAATGGTTTCTTTTAAATCCGCATCCCACATTTCTCCTGAAGCAGCCGGCACTGCAGTCAGAGCACACGAACAGGAACATGTTTCCAATGCCTACAAAAAAGCCGGACAAAAGAACGGTCAGGTATTGCAGGCCAGTGTAAAAATTAACACAGCCATCTGCCCGGAATGCGGAAGAAGCTATGTTTGTGGTGGACAGACTACCACCAAGATTAAATATTCGGATGAAAAAAATCCGTATCAGAAGAATCAAAAGGGATATGATGCAGCCGGTGTAGCCGGAGCCAATTTAGATTTGGCAATCTAATCCCATAAACCATGGAGCATTTCATGAAAACTATAAAAATATCAAATTTAAAAGCGACTGCCAGAGAACAACTTCTCGGAAAGTACAAAACTGTTATTTTGGCTTATCTGATTATGGAGCTGATTCT
Organism: Lachnospiraceae bacterium; assembly: GCA_045643145.1. Classification (GTDB taxonomy): domain Bacteria; phylum Bacillota; class Clostridia; order Lachnospirales; family Lachnospiraceae; genus SVFI01. The sequence continues at coordinate 17,061 of JAZUKG010000143.1, forward strand.
TTCCGGTTGTCTGAGTCTGGTAGAAGGTCAGTTAAATCTGAAAGCAACTACTGCTTACCTTCTTTACTATGCGGTATATCTCATTGTGGTATTATTTACCGGCGTATTTATGGCAGGTCAAAGTCGAATGTATTTGCACATCAGTCGCAATCAGGAATATTCTGTAAAGGATTTGGGATATTGTTTCCAAAACCTGGCCGATAAAAGTCTTTTATTGCAGCTTTTCATTTTATTAAAAGCTCTGGTATATGCCCTGCCGCTTATATGCAGTACATTCCTGTTTATCACATATCGAAATCAGGCATTACTGCCGTTTATGGCTGCAGCCCTCGTGTTATTCGGTATCGGAGCTCTCCTGACTGACATTCGTTATTCACAGGTATTTTTCCTCATCAATGACAACGAAGAGTTATCCGTAAAACAATGTATGACCGAAAGCAATCAGATGATGAAAGGATACAAACTGAAATATTTGTTTTTCGTCCTGAGCTTCATCGGAATGGGAATCTTATCACTCCTGTCATTCGGACTGGCTAATTTATGGATTTATCCATACTTTATGGCAGCCAGAACAGAGTTTTATTTAAACCTTACAAATTAAAATGAAGCATAAAAAAGCATCAAACAATTCCATGTTTGATGCTTTTCTTTTTCTATTCTGCATTTATTCACTTTTATTCATATTTTCTCGGATCAGATTCTTTAGCTCCAGGCATTTATCCTTGATTCTAGGCGGTGTGGTTCTATTGGTTAACAGTACCCCAAGCATCTTTAATGCCAGTTCATACTGTTTGGCATACATTGCCAGAGCACACAGCAAGTAATCAATCGTCATCTCATCCATTCCGCACATAGGGAAGGTTTCTGTTTCCCTCGCAGCCATAAATCCTTCAAAAGCATTTTCCAAATATTCCTGTTCCTGCTTTTGGCAGACAGTCTGTTTAAACAAAGCACTCTGATCGGTTAGTTCCATGCTTTGAGCCATTCCTCGCAGAACCCAGGCGCTTTTCAAACAGACAAATGCTTTTTCACTCGCTTTTGCCTTTTTTACAAAGGTGTTTGCCAGTGTCAGTTTATATCTGTCCATCGCCTGCTCATAGGAATAAATCATTCCTTCTTCATATTCCTTTGGTTTGTAGCTGGCACAAATATGAGTCTGAATCATTTTCTTTTGAATCGGAGTTACCGTCTGAAAATATCTGGCAAGCGCAGCATAACCGCAGGACGGACATACTACTGCGTCATATTTGTGAATATCGATTTTGTCATAAACAGTTCTCAAATCCACATCCGTAGAAAGCAGTTTTGCTTTTCCTGTTTTCATAGTACTCGATTTAATCTGAGCATTACAAATCGGACAGGTATATGACTTTTCAAACAAAAAGTAATCCTCTGTAATCGGCTTTCGTTCCTGTACTTTTTCAGGCTCTAAAAGTTCACTGCTGTCTGTATATAATTCTGCTTCTTCTAGTCGGTCCAAACCGAACATATGTAATCCGGAAAATAATCCCATATCTGCTCCTCACATCAGCAATTAAGCTTTTGGAAGTTTAAATGAACTCTTCAATGATACGATACGGTTAAATACCAGCGCATCTTCCTTGGAATCTTTATAGTCTACACAGAAGAATCCGTTTCTTACAAACTGGAAGCTGTCAAAGGCTTTTGCATCCTTTGCTGCCGGTTCAATATAACAATCCTTGAGAATTGTCATAGAATTTGGATTCAGATTAAGACTTCCGTCTTCTTCGTTGTATACGCCTTTTTCTTCATCAATCAGATTTTCATATAATCTGGCTTCAATCTTGACTGCTTCCTTGGCAGGTACCCAATGAATTGTACCTTTTACTTTTCTTTCACTAAAGCCCGAACCGGCTTTGGTAGCAGGATCATAAGTACAATGAACTACTGTTACATTGCCGTTTTCATCTTTTTCAAAACCTGTACAGGTAACAAAATATGCATGCATAAGACGAACTTCATTTCCGGGGAATAAACGGAAATATTTCTTTGGCGGTTCTTCCATGAAGTCATCTCTTTCAATATAAAGTTCCTTTGAGAATGGAACCATATGGCTTCCAAGCTCAGGATTTTCCATATTGTTTGCCGCTTCTAACATTTCTACCTGGTCTTCCGGATAGTTGTCAATAACGAGCTTAATCGGATCCAGAACTGCCATCATACGCGCCTTTTTAAGCTTTAAGTCTTCTCTCAGGCAGTATTCCAGCATTGCCATTTCTGCAGAAGAATTTGCCTTGGAAACACCACAGAGTTCTACGAACTTACGAATCGATTCCGGTGTATATCCTCTTCTTCTGAGCGCTGCAATCGATACAAGTCTAGGATCATCCCATCCGTCAACAATCTTTTCTTCTACTAATTTTTTGATGTATCTCTTTCCTGTAACTACATTGGTAAGATACATTTTTGCAAACTCGATCTGTCTTGGTGGCTTTGGATATTCAAGCTCTGTTACAACCCAGTTATACAGCGGTCTGTGATCTTCAAATTCCAAAGTACAAATAGAATGAGTAATACCTTCAATTGCATCCTCAATCGGATGTGCAAAGTCATACATAGGATAGATACACCATTTATCCTTTGTATTGTGATGAGTCATATGAGCCACACGATAGATAATCGGGTCTCTCATGTTGATATTCGGAGATGCCATATCAATCTTGGCACGAAGTACCTTCTCGCCATCCTGATACATTCCGTTTTTCATATTTTCAAAAAGTTCCAGGTTTTCTTCAATGCTTCTGTCGCTGTAAGGATCCTTTTTACCAGGCTCTGTCAGGGTACCACGATATTCTCTGATTTCCTGTGCATTCAAATCAGAAACATAGGCTTTTCCCTTTTTGATTAACTTAACAGCTGCTTCGTACATCTGATCAAAATAATCAGATGCAAAGAAGAGACGATCTTCCCAATCAGCACCGAGCCATGCGATATCCGCTTTGATAGATTCTACGAATTCGATTTTTTCCTTGGTTGGATTGGTATCATCAAAACGCATATTGAACTTACCACCATACTGCTTTGCAAGTCCGTAGTTTAAGATAATACTTTTTGCATGACCGATATGTAAATATCCGTTTGGCTCCGGTGGGAATCTGGTATGAACAGTATCATACACTCCCTCAGCCAAATCCTTGTCAATTTCCATTTCGATAAAGTTTCTTGAAACAACTTCTTTTGTTTCATTCACTTCATTTAACTCTTTGTTTTCCATAGCTTTTATAAAACCTTTCTATTTCAAATATTTTTCTTCAAATTGATTTCTTGGCATTGGTCTGTCAAAGAAATATCCCTGTACGAGTGAGGTGTTCATTCCCTCCAGAATCTTAACCTGTTCCTGCGTTTCTACACCCTCCATACAAATATTTACTCCGATGGCATCTGCCAATTCTACAACCATTCGAATAAAGGATCTGGAATAATTATCCTCTGCCAAATCCGCAACAAAGGTTTGATCAACCTTGATTACATCCAATGGTATCTCTCGAATATGATTCAAAGAAGAATATCCGGTTCCGAAATCATCCAGAGCAATACGCACTCCAAGACTTCGAATACCATTTAATATAATCTTCATTCTTTCCATATCATTGATTGCCAGGCTTTCGGTCACCTCCAGTGTCAGATTACACGGAGTAATACCGGTTTCCTCTAAAGTATCCTTAACGATATCTTCTATATCTGTCTGTAACAACTGAACTACCGATAAATTGACATTGACCTTGTATTCCGGATGTCCGTGGTCATTCCAGTACTTACATGCCTTGCAGGCTTCCTTCATGACATGATTACCAATCGGATTGATAAGTCCCAGATATTCGGCGAGCGGAATAAAATCAGATGGCGGAATAAAACCAAAAGCGGTTGAATTCCATCGTACCAACGCTTCTGCACCAAAGCATGGTTGACCATCTCGTTGAATATCAATAATCGGCTGATAATATACTTCAAATTCGCGATAATTATTATTCGCGGTTGCATTACGCATATTCTTTTCCATGTCGAGACGTTTGTTGGATGAAGAACTGATACCATCTGAATATCTGGCAACTCGGTTCTTTCCGGTCTTTTTAGCCTCATACATGGCAATATCTGCTTTTTTAATCAAATCCTGTACATTGTCACCATTTTCAGGGAATTCGCAAATACCCATACTCATGGTACAGTAATAATCTGCATCCTTTAAAAACCATGGTTTAGAAAAGATTGCTTTGATTTGTTCAATAATATCTTCAAATGCATGGTAGCTCTCCGGAGGAATGATAATAACAAACTCATCACCACCCATACGGTAGCAGCTGTTTTCAATACCCTCAATACGCTGGACACTATGCGAAATGGATTTTAATAATACATCTCCGTACTGGTGACCCAGTCCGTCATTGATATGTTTAAAATCATCCAAATCCAAATACAAAAGTCCACCCTTGAGGTTCTCTCTTTTTACCTTTTCGATTTGAAGTGCCAAATCTCTTTCACAGCACATACGATTGTAAAGACCTGTTAAAAAGTCTGTATATGCCTGCTGCTCAATCTTCTTTTGATACAGCTTTTTATCTGTAATATCGTAAAGCGCATAAAAGGCTGCTTTTCTGCCGTCTACCCAATTAATATAGGTATAGTGCATATCATACCAACGTTTACGACTTACCTGATTAAGTTCATAATACCCATCCTTGCTTCCGACAGGTCTGGCCTGTTCAAACAGCTCGTCTAACGTATTATGTTTTAATTCTATTTCAAAATTATGCTTCAGAAGTTCATTCATGAAAAGAGGTTGTCCTGATTCGACATCTCTGACATAAATACTGCTTCCGACCATATTCATAATATCTTTTAAGGTTGCAAAAGAACTAGCCATAGAATGTCTGGCAATTCTTCTGTCCAAAAGAGTCTGTAAAATTTTTGTTGTGTCACTCAGGAACTTGATTTCCCCAACGTTCCACTCTCTCTGTCTGATGCATTCATATGCAGTCAGATACATAGAGGTTTCTCCGCGGATGATAATCGGAATAGAAATAAGCGCAGTAATACTTTGCTGATCCATATATTCCCGAAGTTCTTTAGATACCAAAGTACTGGAAGATACTACCAGATTCTTATCCCCGGTAATCACAATCGGTCTCTCAATATCATGCTTCTTTTGCAAAAACGGATATCGACTGTCTGTTGCTATATCTGCAATAAAATCAGCACGTTTTTTATCTCTGGATAACTGCATCAGAGTTAATGCGTTGGTTTCTAAATATTCCTGTGCAATACAAAGTACCTGTGATGCAATTTGTTCAAACGGTTCGTTTCCAACCAGAAACTGGACGATTTTGGTAAGACACTGTGATCTGCGAAGTGCCTGACCCATTTCTGCCTGCGAAAAACGATTTCTTCGATTTTCTGCCTCAGCCGCATATTTGGAATAGTCTGCCTGATACAACTGACTCATCCACATACGAAGTAAATCCAGTGTCTGATAAAAATCAGTTTCCCTGGTCACATGCTCAAATCCTGTAGCAAGGTTTGCAGCACTCGCACAATCCATCGGCTGTAAAACACAACAAGCAAGCCAGCACAATACCAGCCTGCCCGAAGATCTAATAGCTAATGCAGCCAACTTCACATTATCATATTCTGTGTCTTCCACAATTTGTTCTTCCATCGGAGATTGTGAAATACGATCAAACAGATCAAAGAGTTTCTGTCTGCCGACCAATGAGAAAACTTTATCCATTTCCTGTGCATCGCCGGATACTTCAGTAATTCGTTGACCGTTTGCATCTACACAGAATAAGGAAATGCCGGAAAGTTTGGCAAATCCATCCTGCATATTTTGTAATTGCTTGTTGTCAATCAATTCTTGTAACATATCTTGCATCACCCGTCTTTTTGTTTGTCTACTATGGTTTCCTTGTGATCACAAGAAGCGTGAATTACAACGCTTTATTGTTCAATACTATAGTTTGGAGCTTCCTTTGTAATATGAATATCATGCGGATGACTTTCTTTTAATGCTGCCGCACTGATCTTTACAAATTTGCTGTTTTCACGAAGCTCTTTTACAGTAGGTGTTCCGCAGTAACCCATACCTGAACGGATACCACCAACTAACTGGAATACAGTATCTTCTACTGTTCCCTTATATGCTACACGTCCTTCTACTCCTTCAGGAACTAACTTCTTTGCATCTGACTGGAAGTAACGGTCTTTACTACCGTTTTCCATAGCTGCGATAGAACCCATTCCACGATATACTTTGTATTTTCTTCCCTGGAATAATTCAAAGGTTCCCGGAGCTTCGTCACAACCTGCAAAGAGGCTACCCATCATACAAACGCTTCCGCCTGCTGCCAAAGCCTTGGTCATATCTCCTGAATACTTGATACCACCATCAGCGATAATCGGAACACCGTATTCCTTGGCTACGGAATAAGCATCCATAATAGCTGTAATCTGTGGTACACCGATACCGGATACGATACGTGTTGTACAAATAGAACCAGGTCCGATACCAACCTTAACTGCATCTCCTCCTGCTTCAATTAAATCCTTTGTTCCCTGTGCAGTTGCTACATTACCTGCAATAACAGGAAGATCAGGATATGCTTCCTTGATCATACGAAGACAACGAAGAACGTTTTCTGAATGACCATGAGCTGAGTCAAGAACGATAACGTCTACCTTGGCTTCTACTAAAGCTTTTACACGATCTAATACATTTGCAGTGATACCAACACCGGCACCGCAAAGAAGACGTCCCTGAGCATCCTTTGCTGCTAAAGGATACTTGATTGTCTTTTCAATATCTTTAATAGTAATTAATCCCTTTAAGTTAAAGTCATCATCCACGATAGGAAGTTTTTCTTTTCTGGCCTGAGCCAAAATCTTCTTTGCATCTTCTAATGTAATACCTTCTTTTGCAGTAACAAGGTTTTCAGAAGTCATGGATTCTTTAATCTTTTTAGAAAAATCTGTCTCAAACTTGAGGTCACGGTTTGTAATAATACCTACAAGCTTTCTTCCTTCTGTAATCGGAACACCTGAAATACGGAACTTAGCCATTAACTCATCCGCATCTTTTAATGTATGTTCAGGAGACAATGAAAACGGATCTGTGATAACACCATTTTCTGAACGTTTTACCTTATCCACTTCTTCAGCCTGCTGTTCAATTGTCATATTTTTGTGAATAATACCGATACCACCCTGTCTAGCCATTGCAATAGCCATACGATGTTCTGTAACAGTATCCATTCCTGCACTCATCATAGGAATGTTAAGTTTGATAGTCTTTGTAAGATTTGTACTTAAATCCACCTGATTTGGAATAACCTGTGAATATCCAGGTACCAATAATACATCATCAAACGTAATTCCTTCTCCAATAATCTGAGCCATCTTCATTTCCTCCATTTGTATTTTTTGAAATATTTAAGCGAAAGTGTATCAAATGTAACTCTCGTTGTCAATCATGAAAAACCTTTCTGGGACAAACTTTTGAAATATGTGACAAAAGTTCCTCATTTACCTCAATGGTAATCAGCTGTGTTTTACCATTATTCTGTAATACCATTGTGTATGCATTGGAATCCGGTGTCTTTGCCGAATAATCAACTTTTAATAAATCCTGTCTGTTTAAATAGCTTCCAAGTCTGCCGGATTTAGCCGGTGCCATAATTTCAAGATGATTTAAATCAAAGTCTGCAACTGTCTTGCGGCTGGTCTGATTTTTAATCTTGTCTACGGACAATTCCTTGTTCAGACATAAGTATTCATATTCCACTGCTCCGTTGGAATGAGCAACATACGCAAAAGCAAATGCAATCAAGCCGATTAAAAAGAACCAAAAGCTGCCGGAAAGTAACATAAGGACCACCATCGCAGCAACAATCACACCAAAAATAATCTTGATGAGGTTTGCAATAGGTGATCCTTTTCTTTTAACTAATAATTCAACATAAGCTTCATTCATGCCTTAAAAATCTCCAATCAATCATAGATAGAAATATACTACTATAATTTCATGTTTTTTTCAAGATTACATTGTAGAAAGAAGCTCCTTTAACAACTTATTAACCATTCCCGGATTTGCTTTTCCCTGCATTTTCTTCATTGTCTGTCCGACCATAAAACCAATTGCTTTTTCTTTTCCGCTCTTGTAGTCTGCAACAGACTGCGGATTTTCTTCCAGTACCTGCATCACTGCAGTTTTTAACGCATCCGTATCCTCTACCATGCCCAGTCCGTTTTCTTCTACATATGCCTTTGGATCGATGTCTTCATGGAACATTTTTTCAAATACAGTTTTAGCCACAGTTGAGTTAATGGTTCCTGCATCAGCCAGTTCAATCAAATCCGCCAGATGCTGCGGTGAAAAACGAATATCCTGCGGATCCATTCCCTCTTCTTTTAAAAGCTGCATAGTCTGAACCATGAGCCAGTTACTAACCTTCTTTGGCTTGTTGCAAATAGCAGTTGTCGCTTCAAAAATATCTGCCAGATGTTTTGAAGAAGTTAATATATCAATATCCTTATCCGGGAGATCAAATTCTGCCTTGTATCTTTGCATTTTTTCCGGTCTGAACTCAGGTCTTTTACTGATAATTTCATCAATCCATTCCTGAGACACATGAACCGGTGGCAAATCCGGATCCGGGAAGTATCTGTAATCCTGAGCATCCTCTTTGCTTCTCATAGCATAGGACTGCCCCTTGTTATCATCCCAACGTCTGGTTTCCTGTATAACCTTTTCTCCCTTTTCCAAAAGTTCTACCTGACGATCAAACTCGCCTGCGATTGCATTGGTAATTGCTTTAAAGGAGTTTAAGTTTTTCATTTCTGTTCTGGTTCCGAATTCCTGAGCACCGACTTCTCTGACAGAAATGTTTACGTCTGCTCTCATACTGCCTTCCTGAAGCTTACAATCTGATGCACCCAGGTACTGAATCATCATACGAAGCTTTTCCAAATAAGAAATAACTTCTGAAGCACTTCTTAAATCCGGCTCGGATACAATTTCAATCAGCGGGACTCCGGATCTGTTGTAGTCCACCAGTGAGCAGTCCTCCCATTCATCATGAATGAGTTTTCCGGCATCTTCTTCCATATGGATTTCGTGAATACCAACATACTTTGTGGAACCGTCCTGTGCTTCAATCTCTACCTTACCGTTTCTGCAAATCGGAAGATAAAGCTGAGAAATCTGATAGTTTTGCGGGTTATCCGGATAGAAATAATTCTTTCGATCAAATTTGGAATATCTGGTTATATCACAATCAAGTGCCAGACCGACTGCCATGGCATATTCCAAAACCTGCTTGTTTAATACAGGAAGAGAGCCCGGCATACCGCTGCAGACAGGACATACCTGTGTATTTGGTTTTGCTCCAAATGCAGTAGAGCAGCCACAAAAGATTTTTGTTTTGGTTGCAAGTTCTACATGGACTTCCAAACCAATGACTGTTTCATATTGTTTTGCCACTTTACTCTCCCTCCTTTTTTAATTCTGATACAGTAGGCATTTTGCCTCTCAGACATTCATAGCTGTATGCCGCCTGAATTAATTTCTTTTCACTAAACAAATCTCCTATAAGCTGAAGACCAATCGGAAGACCGTCCGAAGAGAATCCGCATGGTACACTGATGGCAGGAAGTCCTGCCAGGTTAACACTGATAGTGTAAATATCACCCAGATACATCTTCATAGGATCAGACAAACTGCTGCCAAGTACCGGTGCCGTCTGAGGTGCTACCGGACCTAAAATCATATCATATTTTTCAAAGGCTTCATCAAATGCCTTTTTAATTAAAGCTTTAACTTTTAATGCCTTTAAATAATATGCATCATAATAACCGGAACTAAGTACAAAAGATCCCAGCATAATACGTCTCTTTACTTCAGGGCCAAAGCCTTCGCTTCTGCTCTTTTTATACATAGTATGAAGCTCATCTGCTTCTTCATTTCTATAGCCGTATTTCACACCATCAAAACGCTCAAGGTTTGAACTGGCTTCCGCATCTGCGATGGTATAATAAGTAGGAATCGCATATTCCACCAGCGGAAGATCAAACTCTTCTACCACTGCTCCGTTTTCTTCCAACAATTTAGCCGCTGCTAACACTTTTTCTTTTACTTCAGAATCCAGTCCTTCTTTAAAATAGTCTTTAGGAATTCCGATTTTCATTCCTTTCACATCCTGAATAAGCGCCCGGGTAAAATCGGTATCTTCTCTCCGGATACTGGTTGAATCCTTTTCGTCATAAGAACTGATGACTTCAAGTGTAGTTGCAAGGTCTGCTACATCTTTACATAAAGGTCCGATTTGGTCGAGAGACGAACCATAAGCAATCAAACCATATCTGGAAACTGTTCCGTAGGTTGGTTTCATTCCGACTACTCCGCAATACGAAGCAGGCTGACGAATGGAACCACCGGTATCGGAACCGAGTGATAAAAAGCTTTCATTTGCTGCTACGCAGGCTGCACTTCCTCCTGAAGACCCTCCCGGAACATGCTCAGTATTCCATGGATTTTTGGTCGCACCAAACGCAGAGGTTTCTGTCGTAGAACCCATAGCAAATTCATCCATATTGGTTTTACCGATAATAACCGCTCCGGCTTTTTCCATATTGATAACTGCCTGTGAGGAATAAGTCGGCACAAAATTTCCGAGTATTTTAGACGAGCAGGTAGTAAGCATACCTTCGGTACACATATTATCTTTAATAGCCACCGGCACTCCTAAAAGTGGCAAATCTGTTCCTTCATCCACCAGCTTTTGTACTTCCTGTGCTCTTTTTAATGCGCCCTCTTTATCAAGAGTTACAAAACAGTTCAGCAGCGCTTCCTTTGCTTCTATTTCTTCAAAGCATGCAAGCACAGCATCTTTTACTGTAATTTCTTTTTTTAATATTTTGTCTTTTAGCTCTAACGCTGTTAACTGAGTTATCTTTTCCAATTTCTTCACCTTTTCTGCAATAGATTATCTTTCACTACCTAGAAGGTACGAGGTACCTGATACATACCATCTTTTTCCAATGGGGCGTTTTTTAGCATGTTTTCACTGTCGTCTGCATTTGTTACCACATCTTCTCTGAACACATTACCGGTTTCAAATACATGACTCATAGGTTCTACTGCCTCTGTATCAAGTTCTGAAAGCTTATCTATATAATCGAGCATCTCCTCTAAGTCTTTTTTCGCTTTTTCTTTCTCTTCGTCAGATAAGTATAGCTTTGATAAGATGCCTACATATTCAATGGTTTCATCCGATATCGTATTTGCCATTTTCATACCTCTCTTGTCTCGATGTTTCACCATCGAGGCCTTTCACTATTTTCATTTTGGGAATTCCGCGACGCAGGGCCTCGGTAAACTCTGAATCATTATAGCATTTATTCTGTAAAAATTCATTAATCTCTTACTTTGATATGAACCTCACGAAGCTGCTGCTCTGTAACCTCGTTTGGTGCACCGCACATCAAATCCTGTGCCGAACCGCTCATTGGGAACGGAATAATTTCTCTGATGTTTTCTTCCTGCTTTAAGAGCATAATCATACGATCCACACCCGGAGCCATACCTGCGTGTGGTGGTGCTCCAAACTGGAAGGCATTGTATAATGCTCCGAATTTTGATTTTAATGTTTCTTCATCATAACCTGCAATTTCAAATGCTTTTACCATGATTTCCATATCGTGATTACGAACGGCTCCTGATGATAATTCCACACCATTACAAACAATATCATACTGATAAGCCAGAATATCCAACGGATCTTTGGTAGTAAGTGCCTCAAGACCTCCCTGTGGCATAGAGAATGGATTGTGTGTAAATCCAATCTGTTTGGTATCTTCATCAAGCTCATACATTGGGAAATCATTTACATAGCAGAAGCGGTATGCATTTTTCTCAATCAAATCAAGCTTTTCGCCGAGTTCATTTCGAATCTGTCCTGCATAGAAGTTAGCCTTGGCTTCCTTGTCTGCAATAAAGAAGATGGTATCTTCAGTTTCAAGTGAAGCAATATCCTTTAAGGTCTGCTTTAATTCATCCGGGATAAACTTATCGATTGGTCCTTTGTAGGAACCGTCTTCCATAACCTCTAAATATCCTAATCCGCCCATACCGATATGCTGTGCAAAGGATAAAAGTTTTTCATGGAAGCCTTTGGACATATGACCTGATACTTTAATCGCACGTACACATCTTCCGATAAATGGCTTAAAGGTACATTTCTGGAAGAAATCTGTGACATCAATAATACGAAGCGGATTGCGAAGGTCAGGCTTGTCTGTACCAAATTCAAGCATAGCCTGCTTGTAGCTGATAATCGGATATGGTGCCTGTGTTACTACACTGCCTTCTGGTGCAAACTTTTCAAAAGTAGCTGAAAGGACTTCTTCACCAACCCGGAACACATCCTCCTGAGTCGCAAAACTCATTTCAAAGTCAAGCTGATAAAATTCTCCCGGAGAACGATCTGCTCTGGCATCTTCATCTCTAAAACATGGTGCAATCTGGAAATATTTATCAAATCCGGAAACCATTAACAACTGTTTATACTGCTGTGGTGCCTGTGGAAGCGCATAAAATTTACCTTTGTATTTACGGCTCGGAACAATATAGTCTCTCGCACCTTCCGGAGAAGAAGCACAAAGAATCGGTGTCTGGATTTCTAAAAATCCCATCTCTGTCATTTTCTGACGAAGGTATGCAATTACCTGACTTCTGAAAATCATGTTATCTCTTACTTTGGCATTTCTGAGATCCAGATAACGGTATTTTAATCTCAAATCTTCTCTGGTTTCTTTTGAAGTCATGATTTCAAAAGGAAGCTGCTTATATACTTTTCCCAGAATTTTAATTTCGTCTGCTCTCAGTTCAATGGTACCTGTAGCAATCTTTGGGTTATAAGTTTCTTCATCTCTCTTTTCGATAATACCCTTGATGCTGACACAGTCTTCTTTGGTAATACCATCAAGAAGGGAAGTATCGCTGAGTACTACCTGAAGTACTCCGTACATATCACGAATATCTAAAAAAGATACTCCTCCGTGGTCTCTGATATTTTCTACCCATCCAGAGATGGTTACTTCTTTGTCCATATCTGCTTCACTAAGATCACTTAAATAGGTATCTCTGTACTGGTTCTTCATAAGTTCTTTTTTCATAATGCTTCTCCTTTATTCCTAATTTCATTTTTTACATTTCTTCCTTACATCTCACAAATACTCAGCTTCGCTGAGCCGTTGCTTCGTGCTCAATGATTATTTCTTCCTTACATCTCACAAATACTCAGCTTCGCTGAGCCGTTGCTTCGCAACTTAATATTTGTTCGATGTACGTTCGGGTGAAACCAAATGGTGTCTTCGACACCGCTTGGTTTCCTTCCGAACTACAAAAAGTCCCGGAACAATTACTTGTTCCGGGACGGATTAACTAAGAAACCCGCGGTACCACCCGCATTGAAATAAATACTTTTATTTCCTCTTTAGGTACTTAACGCGTACAACGAATGAGCCTACTGATGCCTCGTAGAAAATGTGTACTCCATCGTACCTCAATATAGCTCAATCGGTGATTATGAAATTTAAGGAATCACTGAAAGAACCATACATCCTATTCAGCTCATCAGCTCCAGAGTGTTGTCTTTCACAGCTATCTCGCAGACGCTCTCAGTCCATGACGTCTTTCCCTGTCTCGTCTTCGCTATGAAGAGTCTCCTTCATTGCTTTTACTAATTTATTTTTGTATGCATTCTAGCACGCAATATGCGCTATTGCAAATAAATGCACTATGTTGTATTTTTGTGCAATATCTTGTCCTATCGCCATTTCTCAGCAAATATCAGATTACAGCAAGGTTTTCAAATACTCTTTCTGTTCTTTTGTAATACGATAACTTTCTCTCGCTTTTTGAATTGTCTTTTTATGAGTCCAGTCATCAAGCTTTCGTTTTTCAATAAAAGGAATGGTTTGATTCCACTGTTTAGCAAGCGCTGTTGCAAAGGTCCAGGCAGTACACATATTGATATAGTATTCTTTGCTTCGAATTTCACTCAGCCATTCCAGATACGTAGTCTGAAAAGCATCATCCAGAAAATGTACCATAATCATTTCAATTCCAAAACGCCTGGTATATACATCATCACTATCAATCCATCTTTTGACGTCCCTAATCAGTCTTTCCTTATTTTTGGCAAACACCTTTGGTCTCATCATATCACAGGTCGCCCAGTTATCTACATATGGAAGAAAGCGGTCCAATCCTTCAATTACTTTGTCATAGTCTTTTTCCAGAGATATTAAAAATCCGTGAAGGTTGTTTTCTTCATAATAGGTATGCGGCAATACCTGTAAAAAGGTTTCTTTTTCATCTGACTGGTTTAGTTTCTTGGCATACGCTCTCAAAACCGGTGTCCTGACTCCAATGACGGTATCGGGATTTACCCCCGGCATCAGTTTCAAATGAAAGGACTTATATTCAAGATCCTGCATCTCCAAAAGATCATTTTGTATTTTTGTTTTCATAGCTGGTCTCCATTTACTCTTTCAGTATACATCTCAATAATTTTACTCTTTACATCTCACAAATACTCAGCTTCGCTGAGCCGTTGCTTCGCAACTTATTATTTGTTCTCTACATCTCAATAATCCTGTTGCTTCGCACCAGTCGCACTTCGTGCTCTAAGATTATTTCGATGTACGCTCAGCAAAATGCAAATGCCTGCTACGCAGTCGCTTGCATTTTCTGCTGAGCTACAAAAAATCGCGTACCGAAACCGGTACGCGATTCACCCTGCATTGTTAAATGCTATATATTTGCCCTCTTACTTGACGTAAGCATACATGATTTTTTATCCTTTGAAAACCCTTTTTACAAAAGTGGTCGCTTTTGTGTCAAAAGTGGTCACCAATTGATAGAATTTCCGCATTTTTCATTCCGGTTTCATCCTCTGGTAATTTCTTCAATGACACCTTGTAACTACCCATATCTGCAATCACAAACTCACACAGCATATCCTTTGAAACAGAAATCTTTATGATTTCTCCCTGCGCAAATAACTTGGAATGATCCGATACCATTTCTGCCTCATATACCACCGCTGTTTCTGTTTCTTCTAACTGCGTTCTAAAAAGAAGTACCACATCGTCTTCTGCCTCTGCACTTTCTACCTGACCCAGGAAGGTATCCTCCGAATTAGTTTCCGCTTCCTTTACATCGCCTTCTTCGTTCGCACCGGCCACTGTATTACCTACACCTGTTTGCTCTGCTTCATCTGCATCGGTTTCCATACTATCTTCCGGTATAGCTTCAGGCTGAGAAGCTTCCTCGTTATCGGCAACCGCCTCGTCATTGTTTTCATTTGCGCTGGCTGTATCTGCCTGAACATCAGCCTTTGCATCCGCATGATCTGACATATTATTTGCCAATTCAATATCCTGCACTTCTGAATTTTCTATTGTGATATCAGCCAGTTCTTTTTCAGCGAGCACCTTGCTCTGTTCAGCCTTATCACTGCTTCTTAGCATATTTATAACCGGAACGGATAACAAAATAGCAGCAAGGCAGGCTGCAATCGATCCGGCCAAACGGATATATCTGTTTCTCTTTTTCATCCGTCTTTTCTTTTCTTTGTCCTTCATGGATACCACTTTGCCGCCGGAAATACCTGCATCAATTCGATCCCATACATCCGGAGCATTATTTTTTACATATTCAATATATTCTTCATTAAACTGCTTCATATCCGCATCTCCTTAATTTTTTCACCGCGTTTTGATATCTCCAGGTTATCGTGCCCATAGGTGTTTGCAAAAGATTTGCAATATCCTGAAATGTCATATCACCGAGTATCTTGAGCTGAATCACTTCGCGCTCCTTGTCGTTAAGCATTTTCAGAGCCTCTAAAACCATTTGATTGGATACCACATCTGCTTCAACCGGACTTTGCATGTTTCCCCCATAAATGCTCTTTCCGTAGCTTTCACTTTCACTGTCAGACGAGGTATCTTCCATCATATCGGACAAATCCTCTCGTTTTCGTTTTCGCAGAAAGTCAATCGACATATTTCTGGCGATTCGAATCATCCATCCTTTGTGACCATGTCCGCTCTGATAGGTATCCGCAATCGACCAGAGCTTAATAAAGAAATCTGCACTGATATCTTCTGCATTTTCTTTGTTTTTCAGTACATCAAAAACGACTGCATAGATATATCCGATATATTCTTCATATATTTGTCTTAATCCGTCTTTATCGCCCTGTGTAATCCTCTCAATACACTGAGCAAATTCCTGATCTGTCACGATGACTCCTTTCCGCTTTCGTAATGTTTTCATTCTTCTGAAATAGATACGAACAGATATAAATATTTTTATGGTTATTTTTTCACTTTGTAAAATAGATTGTGCGCCACAAGGCCGCGGTAAATTAAGAAAGCGGGATTTCGTACTTGTCGAAATCCCGCCTATTTTGCTTATATCTTAGAGAGCCTTGATTCTGTCAATCGCTTCTACTGTATTTTCATAACTTCCGAATGCTGTCAATCTGAAGTAAGTTTCTCCGCTCGGACCAAATCCTGAACCAGGAGTACCTACTACATTGGCCTTTTCCAAAAGATAATCAAAGAACTCCCAGCTAGTCATCTGATTTGGTGCTTTGAGCCAGATGTAAGGTGCGTTTACACCGCCGCTTACTTCATATCCGGCACTCTTTAATCCTTCTTTGATATAAGAAGCATTCTTCATATAATAAGCTACCTGCTCAGCCAGCTGCTTCTTTCCTTCCGGTGAATAAACTGCTTCTCCTGCTTTTTGAACAATATACGGAGCACCGTTATACTTGGTTCCGTGTCTTCTTGCCCAAAGTGAATGGAGCATTACATCACCTGCTTTTAAATCCTTTGGAATAACTGTGTAACCTAAACGTACGCCGGTAAAACCTGCATTCTTTGAGAATGAATGAAGTTCGATTGCGCAAGTTCTGGCACCTTCACATTCGTAAATACTGTGAGGAACATCTGCCTCACTGATATATGCTTCATAGGCTGCGTCATAAATAATAACACAACCGTTTTTGTTTGCATAGTCTACCCATTCCTGAAGCATTGGTTTTGTAATGGTTGCTCCGGTAGGGTTATTTGGGAAGCAAAGGTAAATGATATCCGGTACTGTCTTTGGAAGTTCAGGAGCAAAACCTGTTTCCTTGGTACATGGCATATAAATTACATCGCTCCAGGTCTGAGTTTCAGGTGAGTATGTACCTGTTCTGCCTGCCATAACATTTGTATCAACATATACAGGATATACCGGATCACATACAGCAATCTTGTTGTCCCTTGAAAAGATTTCCTGAATATTTCCGGAGTCACACTTCGCACCGTCTGATACAAAAATTTCGTCCGGTGAAATATCACAGCCTCTCTGCTTATAATCATTTTCACAAATTGCATTACGTAAAAACTCATATCCTAAATCAGGAGCATATCCCTTAAAGGTCTTTGCATCTGCCATTTCATCTACTGCACCGTGAAGTGCTGAAATGATAGAAGGTGCTAACGGCTGAGTTACGTCTCCGATTCCTAATCGAATAATCTTTTTATCCGGATTAGCACTCGCAAACGCATTTACTTTTTTTCCGATTGTAGAAAACAAGTAGCTTCCCGGAAGTTTTAAATAATCATCATTTACCTTAAACATTATTTCACTCCTTCTCCTGCAAAAGTGTCAAATACCACTTACTCGCAAGACTATTTTATTTATATACACATTTGCCTTTTCAAAAGCGCAAACAAAATATATACAGTATCTTAAAACAGAATTAATCCTCCCAAGGATATTCCCCGCGGAACACTTCAGTAGCCGGACCTGTCATAAAAATAACATTCTGCTCTTTATCCCATTCAATTTCAATTTCACCGCCCAGTACCTTTACAAATACATGGTCAGATGTCTTTTTATTTAATGCACAAGCCACGAGAGTTGCACAGCACCCTGTACCACAGGCTAAAGTCTCTCCGGTTCCTCTTTCCCATACACGCATATTTACATGACTGTCATCTACGATTTCTACAAACTCTGTATTGGTTCTGTTAGGGAAAATTTTATGATTCTCAAACAGTGGTCCAACCTTTTCGATATCAAGATTTGCTACATCATCCTGCCAAACAACAGCATGAGGATTACCCATAGACACACAGGTCATTTCATATGTTTTACCGGCAACTTCTATCGGTTCATTGATCACCATTTCTTTTTCTGATACTACCGGTACATTCGCCGCAATCAGTTCAGGCTGTCCCATATTTACACGTACTCTGGTAACCTTGCCGTCTTCTACTGTAAGGTCTAAGTACTTGATTTTTCCAAAACTTTCTACTGTAATGCTGGTCTGATCTGTCAGGCCGTTATCATATACAAACTTTCCAACACAACGAATACCGTTTCCGCACATTTCGGCGCGGCTTCCGTCTGCATTGTACATTTCCATTTCAAAATCTGCAATTTCAGAAGGATTGATAAAAATGACACCATCTGAGCCAACACCAAAGTGTCTGTCGCTGGCAGCGATTACCAAATCCTTTTTGTTCTTAATCTTTTCTGTAAATCCGTTGACGTAGACATAATCATTTCCACATCCCTGCATTTTAACAAATTTCATAATTCCCTTATTCTCCTGTTTTATTTCATAAGCGATAGTACCATCTGTGCTGTTTCCACCATATTGGTACTGGAATCCATACTACATTTTTGAATATATTTATGAGCTTCTTCTTCTGTCATATTGTTACGACTCATCAGAAGCGCTTTTGCTTCATTAATCAATGCCTTTTCCCCGGCATTTCTATCCTTTGGCTGAAGTTTCTTCTTTTTTCTTTTGTTTGCTATGGAATTGGTCATCATATCCACAGTATTCAAAAGATCATGAAGCTTGAGGGGCATAGAAAGACACATAATGCCGTCCGATTCACATTCTGCAATCACATGCTCAGAGGCCATTAATAGCATTTCAAATCCTGCCGGAAGGTATTCGTGCAACTCAGCATACATCATGTCTACTAAGCGATATCCGCATATAATAATTCCGTCGTCATAATTTTCTGCTATATTTATAGCCTGAGCCCCGGAGCCGCATACGCCTCCTACCTCATATCCGCTTCTTAAAAGAAGATTCTTCATCTTTTTGCCATCTTCCACTTTTGGCAAAACAATGATAATACTAGTCACACATTCACCTCCTTTTTTTCATCTTTTTGATGTCTCTCGGATCAAATCCGAACTCGGTAAATGTGTTTAATACTGGAATAAGTATTTTTCAATTTCCCATGGAGTTACCTGCTGCTTAAACTGATCCCACTCCTTGGTCTTGTCTTCCATGTATCTCTTGACAAATTTTTCGCCAAGTACCTGCTTCACAAACTCATCCTTTTCCATTTCTTCGAGAGCCTGCGACAGAGTCAGCGGAAGAACTTCAATTCCTCGCTGCACACACTCTTCATAAGAGATTTTGAAAAGATTTGTATCCACACTCTTTGGTGGCATAATTTTATTTTTGATTCCGTCAAGACCGGCTTCTAAGCATACTGCGAGTGCCAAGTATGGATTTGCTGCCGAATCCGGAGAACGAAGTTCCACTTTGGTATGATCACCCTTTTGAGCCGGAACTCGAATAAGCGGACTTCTGTTTGTATGACTCCATGCCACATAAACCGGAGCTTCATAACCCGGAATCAATCTCTTGTATGAATTTACAATCGGATTGGTAATTGCAGTCATACCTTTGATATGCTTCATAATACCGCCGATAAAATAATAAGCTTCCTTACTCAGTCCGAGCTCATCCTTTTCATCCACAAATGCATTCACGCCATCCTTGCGAAGAGTCATGTTTAAATGCATACCTGAGCCATTCTGATCTGCCTTTGGTTTTGGCATAAAGGTTGCGTGAAGTCCATGTCTTTTGGCAATGGTTTTTACTGCCATCTTGAAAGTCATGATGTTATCTGCAGTACAAAGTGCTTCATCATATTTAAAATCAATTTCATGCTGAGCCGGAGCCAGTTCATGATGAGATGCTTCAATTTCAAAGCCCATATCTTCTAATGAAAGAACCATATCTCTTCTGGCATTTTCACCTAAATCTAACGGACTGATATCCAGATATCCGGCCTGTTCATGTGTAATAGTAGTCGGAAGTCCGTTTTCATCCATATGGAACAGGAAGAATTCACATTCAGGGCCTACCTCAAATGTATATCCCATTTCCTTTGCATGCTCAATGGCACGTTTTAAAATATATCTCGGAGAGCCTTCAAAAGGCTGTCCGTCGCTGTTGTAAACATCACAAATCAGTCTGGCTACTTTACCATGCTGTGGTCTCCACGGAAAGATTTCAAAGGTTGATAAGTCCGGATACAGGCACATATCAGATTTTCCTTCTTCGTCAAAACCGTCAATGCAATAACCATCAAATCTAAACTGATTATCGAGTGCTTTTTCCAACTGGCTTTTGGTAATTGCCATATTCTTTAAATGACCAAACATATCAGTAAACTGAAGTCTGATAAATTCCACATCTCGTTCTTCAACCTCTCTGATAATGTCTTCTCTGCTATAGTTCTCTCTCATACATTTATCCTTTCTTTTCACTATCTCTAACTTTTACTTTACACAATTTTCCCTTTTATTAAACATATCACTTTAGCTGACAAACTAAAGCTATAAAAATGGCGCACTCATCCCTTGATGAGAACGCCTTTGTTCTTGCACATCATATCAATAAATATCATTTCTTGTCAAATAGTTCTTTTTTATACAGTGCTAGATTTCTTCCCTGTCTCATATCTTATAGAAAGTAATTGTTGAGGTCGTTTATGAAATCCAAAACTAAAATCTTAGTACTCCATATGAAAGAAGTCATTTATACCGGAATTTTTCTGCTTCTCGGAATCCTGTTTTTGATTCTGATTTTCATCATGTTTTCCGGTTCCAAACAATCCGATGACCGGAAAACCTTCAGTGAAAAAATCTATCAGCCGGGTACCTATACCCAGACCCTGTCTGTCGGTCAAAACACACTCGAACTCGAAATGGTTTTATCCGATACCCGGATTGAGTCTATTGGACTGACCGATCCTTCCGGTATGATTGAAACCATGTATCCGTTGATTCCTTCTTCCTTTGAAGATATAAAAAACCAAATCCTCACTACGCAGTCCGTCGATGAGGTGCATT
Organism: Lachnospiraceae bacterium; assembly: GCA_045643145.1. Classification (GTDB taxonomy): domain Bacteria; phylum Bacillota; class Clostridia; order Lachnospirales; family Lachnospiraceae; genus SVFI01. The sequence goes on from JAZUKG010000143.1 coordinate 38,311, forward strand.
ACACCGACGAAATGCGATACACCAGCACCTTTTTATTAAATGCGGTGCAAAGTATTTTGGATAAAGCCGCTATCAAATAAATACTATAATTCCTCCAGTTCATCCAGCCAGATTCTGGCGCAGGCATCAGAAGGCATACGAAGATCTCCTCTCGGAGAAACTGCCACACTACCGACCTTTGGACCATCCGGAAGACATGAACGTTTGAAATGATGAGCAAAAAATCTGCGGTAAAATGTTTTCAGCCATTTCATAATAGTCTCTTCATCATATTCACCGGCAAATGCCTGACATGCCAGACGGTACACCTTGTCCGGTGCAAAATGACATCTGAGCATATAGTAAAGGTAGAAATCATGAAGTTCATAAGGTCCTACCAAATCCTCTGTCTTTTGTGAAATCACGCCGTCCTTTGGCGGAAGAAGTTCAGGGCTGACCGGTGTATCCAAAATGTCATAAAGAACCGTCTTTAAAACATCATTTTCCGCGATATCAGCTGCATAACGAACCAGATGTCTTACCAGTGTTTTTGGGATAGAAGCATTCACACCATACATAGACATATGATCGCCGTTGTAGGTTGCCCAGCCAAGAGCGAGTTCTGATAAATCTCCGGTACCGATTACCAGAGCACCTGTCTTATTGGCTATATCCATCAGTACCTGAGTTCGTTCTCTGGCCTGACCGTTTTCATAGGTTACATCAAAGACATTTTCATCCTGCCCTATATCAGCAAAATGCTGTTTTACAGATGCTTTGATATCTACAGTCTTTAATGTCACTCCGATAGCCTCGGCTAACTTACAGGCATTATCATAGGTCCTGCCTGTAGTTCCAAAGCAAGGCATGGTAATCGCATAGATATTCTTTTTATCAATCTGTAACAGATCATAGGTTTTATTGATAACCAAAAGAGCCAATGTAGAGTCCAGTCCTCCGGAAAGGCCAACCACTACATTTTTCAGTCCGGTATGTTCCAGTCTTTTCTTTAATCCCATTGCCTGCATCAGGAAAATATCCTCGCAGCGTTTCTGTCTCAGGCTCTCATTGCTTGGCACAAACGGTCTGCTTGAAAAGAAACGTTCCAGATAAGTTTCTCTTTTGACAAGGGCAAACGGAACCAATAAATAGTCCGAATTTTTTTCTACTTCATAGGTAGTCATTCTGCGTCTTTCCATACGCAGTCTGTGTATATCGATATCTGCATAAACAGATTCATTTTCAAACTTTTTAGCTTCTGCTAACACACTGCCGTTTTCTGCAATCAGATTATGCGCAGAGAAAACCAAATCCTGTGTGGATTCTCCGTCACCGGCACTGGCATAAATATATGCGCATACCAATCTGGCACTGGTAGCACTGACTAACATTTTACGATATTCATCCTTGCATACTGTCTCGTTGGAAGCAGACAGGTTTACGACGATAGTAGCCCCGTTTTGAGCATGTCTGGTAGACGGCGGATTTGCAACCCATAAATCCTCACAAAGCTCTGCTGCTACCTTGAGTCCTGAAATCGCATCGCACTCAAAAAGCATATCTGTTCCAAAAGGTACTTCCTCATCATCAAAATAAGTCATCACAACATCGCGATTGCCTTCTTCAAAATGACGGCCCTCATAAAACTCTCCATACATAGGAAGACAGGTTTTAGGAACCAGTCCCATTAATTCTCCGCAATTAATAACTGCTGCAACATTGTAAAGCTTGTGATCCTTTTCAAACGGAAGCCCCACAAAAATCAGGGCATCTACTCCATCACTGTGAGCAATAATCTGTCTCAAACCATCCTTTGCTTTTTCCAGCAAAGTCTCCTGAAGGAATAAATCCTGACAGGTATACCCTGTAATACAGAGTTCAGGGAAAACCATAATCTGAGCACCTTTTTCCTCTGCCTCATCAATCAAATCGCAAATAAGCTGCGCATTGTAATATGGATCTGCCACTTTGATTTTAGGTGTAAGGGCTGCCACCTTTATAAATCCGTGCTGCATACAATTCTCCTATCGTTTTATCTGCTCTTTTTTAATAATTCCTTTAATTCATCTACATTAAATACATACGAGGTATTACAGAAATGACATTTTACTTCAATCTCTTTTCCGTCATCAATCATTTCCTGAAGATCCTTTGCTCCTACACTGATCAGTGCCTTTTCAATTCGCGGCTTGTCACAGTTACATGCAAACTGCGTAGGAATTTCATCCAAAATTTCCATATCTAATCCGTCTAAAAGTTTTTCCAGGATTTCCTTTGGTCCATCCCCTGCATCAAGCAACGAGGTGACGCTCTGAATCTTTTTCAAATTTTCTTCTAATTTATCAATGACGCTGTCATCTGCAAACGGCATAAGCTGCACAATGAAACCGCCTGCCTGTTTGACCGTATTGTCCTTGTTCATCAAGACGCCCAAACCAACGCTGCTTGGCACCTGCTCTGAAGCAGTAAAATAATAGGTTAAATCCTCTGCGATTTCTCCTGTCTGAAGAACCGTCTGTCCGCAGTACGGTTCTTTTAATCCCATATCCTTGATGACATTTAAAATACCCAGTCCTAACGCTCCGCCGACATCCAGCTTGCCTTTATCATTTGCAGGCAAAACCACATCCGGCACAATCGCATATCCTTTTACATTTGCCTTTGAATCTGCAGTAACTGTCAATCCCTTTACAGGTCCGCTCGCATTAATCTGCAAAGTCAAAACATCCTTTTCACCCTTGAGCATACATCCCATCATAGCGCCTGCGGTTAACAATCTGCCAAGTGCTGCAGTCACTACCGGTGAAGTATTATGACGCTGTCTGGCGGTTTCTACTATTTCTTTTGAAGTAATGGCAAAAGCTCTGATTTGTGCATTCTTTGCTGTTGCTCTTACAATATAATCTGACATCTTCTTCTCCTTATTTCCCCTGTTCCATTGCCATGATACAGATTCTTTCGCTTTTTGGTCCCGGCTCTTTTTTCGTATCTACGTCCATTGCCCACATAAACTTAAGTCCTGCATCCTGTAGCATTTTCTTCATCTGGTCCAGCGTATATCCTTTTTGTATATGTGTTTCTGTATGTTTTTCATACAGATCATCTTCTGCTTTCATAAAAATGGTCAAATCGTACTCATTCGTCTGAGTCTCCCCGTCATAGTAGTTTTCCCAAATAAAGCTGCAATCTTCTCGATTTTCAGCCACTACCATATCTCCCATAACCTGACCGTATTTATAGGTGGTATTAAAATCAAAATAGAAAACTCCCTGAGGATCCAAATAGTTGTTGACCAGCGAAAAAACATGGGTCAAATCTTCCTCAGAAAGAATATAGTTGACACAGTCACAGACACTGACAACGGCTTTTACCGTACCATAGAGTTCAAACTCTCTCATATCCTGCATCAAATATAAAATATTGGAAACGCCGGGAATATCCGAATTATCATACTGTTTCTCTCTGGCTACCAGCAGCATCTGCTCTGAATTATCAATACCGATCATATCATAGCCAAACTGACATAAACGCATAGTAACTTCTCCGGTTCCGCAGCCAAGCTCGCAAACCAGCCCATCGTTTATTCCCTGCTCCTTCAGTTTCTCTGCGATAAACTCGCTCCATTCATCATACGGAACATTGTCCATCAGTTCATCATAAATTAACGCAAAACTATCATAGCTTTCCATCTGTTATCACCCTTAAAATGCCATACGAAGAGCACCAAAACCTGCTGCACTGACAAGACCCATAATGACACCTGCCAAAATTACACCGAGCATAACTGCGATTACGCTTGATTTAAAATCCATATCTAAAAGACTGGCAGCCAGAGTTCCTGTCCAGGCACCTGTACCAGGCAGTGGAATTCCTACAAAAAGCAGTAGTGCAATAAATAAACCTTTTCCTGCTTTTTCCTGCAGCCTCTTTCCTCCCTTTTCTCCCTTTTCCAGACAGAAGGTAAAAAACTTTCCGATAACCGGTTTATCACAGCCCCATACCAACACCTTTCTGGCAAAGAAAAAGATAATTGGTACCGGAAGCATATTTCCGACAATTGCAATTATATAAGAAGGAACTAAAGGAAGCTGAAATCCAATCGCATACGGAATGGCTCCTCTCAGTTCGATAAGCGGTACCATAGATACCAGAAAAACAATAATATACTGTACTAACATACTTGACATTTACTTTTCTCCTTTTATTGTCCCGATTGTTTTCATATGTTTATATTCACTACCTACGAAACAATAGCAGACAGCTCCTGAATAAGCTCCTGCATCTCTTCCTCAGTACCAATGGTAATACGCAGGTAATTATCGATTCTCTCCGGTTTTGAGAAATGTCTGACATAAATATCTTTCTCACGAAGCTTTGCAAAGATTTCCATTGCTGAAACCTTTGGGTGTGTTACAAACAGGAAATTGGTCTTGGAATCACCAAATTCAAATCCCAGTTTTTTCATTTCCTCTTTTGTCTTTTCTCTGGTCGCAATAATCTTTGCACAGGTTTCTGCAAAATATGCTCTGTCCTGAATACAGGCTACACCCGTCTGAATCTGAAGATTTGTTAAGGTGTATGAGTTAAAAGAATATTTTACATCGTTTAAATAAGAAATAATCTTTTCCTGAGCAAATACATAACCAATACGCATACCGGCCATAGAACGTGATTTTGAAAAAGTCTGTGTCACAATCAGATTGTCATACTTATCAATCAGAGAAAGCGCAGAAGTCGCACCAAAATCTACATACGCCTCATCTACTACAACAATCACATCTCTATTATTTTGAATCATCTTTTCGATGGTTTCCAAAGGAAGTTCCACTCCGGTAGGTGCATTTGGATTGGCAAAAATCACACCACCGTTTGGCTGAGTATAATCCTCCCAGTTAATCTCAAACTTTTCATTTAACGGCTTGGTTTCGTACGGAATACGGAACACATCTGCCCATACATCATAAAATGAATATGTGATATCCGGGAAAAAGATTGGTTTGTCTGAATTAAAGAAAGTCATGAAAATCATCGCCAGAACATCATCTGAACCGATTCCGACAAATACATTTTCAGGCTTCACCTGATATTCATCTGCCAGTGCATTTACCAGATCAGAAATCTTTGGATCCGGATACATACGAAGCTTATCTGTATCAAAATCCTCAATCGCCTTTTTTACCAGTGGTGTCGGAGGATACGGATTTTCATTCGTATTTAATTTAATCATTTTTGTTTTTTTCGGCTGTTCTCCCGGTGTATACGGAACAACGCGTCTTACGTTATCTTCCCATTTCATAATCTATTCTCCTCTTAAATATATATCTATTACTGATTTTTCCTTCTTATTATACATAAATACTCAGTTTCTTCCATACCTTCTGTGTCAAATCTTTCATCCAGCCACTTTCCAAAAGGATTCATGGAGAAAAACTTATCTCTGTTATCTACGGTATTTTTTGCAATCACGACCACCTGCGGAATCAGCTGCGGATGCCTATCAAAATACAATACCCACTGTTCATTAAAAGCAGGCGTACTGATGGTCGACGGTGATACAAAAGATGATTTTGCGGATAAATTCAAAATCCCTTCTGTTCCCAGGAAAAGAAGACTTTCACCATTTTTTGTTATCTCCTGAATTACTTCATGATCATTTTCATATCGCTTGCAATCCTCCGGCAACAAAAAGATTCCCTTAACCGGTCCGCTACGAACCTGCTCTCGGCTTTGTAAAATATTTGCCGGAACATATTCTGTTGCTCTGACATAATACCCTTTGCAGGCAATCAGGCTCAAAACAAATATTACCATACTTATATAAAGAAGACACTCTAAAAGATTCTTATCATTAGTCTCTGAAGAAGTCTCTTTTATTTCTGATAAAAAGATTTGATAACCGATTATGACTCCCAGTACCAAATAGGAACTACTCGAATCCGGACCTACATTTGAAAAGATCAAAATACCGACAAAGGAAGCCAGCACCAGAATCATCCATTCTCGTTCCATCAAATCCCGTTTCTTTTTATAGAAGAAACAGAAAATAAATGCACCGATAAAAAATCCTAAATATCTGACCTGAAAATGGAACGGACTGATTTTTAAGCCAATGATATTTGCTCCTAAAACCAGTAATGAAGTTACTATCATCCATACCGCAAAGAAAAGGATCCATTTATCTGTTTTCTTTTCTATATTGAGACCTTTTTTCTTTCCAAAACAATAAATAACATATGATATTATTGTGCTGCCAACAGCAAATACTCCTATCTGCTTTGCAACGTTGAGCCATTGTCTGACATATGCCAAAAGCTTCACTGACAGGGTGAACTGATGTGTTCCATCCATAAATACCATAGGGATATTTTGAAATAAATCTTGCAAATTCATATCAGAAAGCACGAATATAAAGAAGATTATGGCAATACCTGCGCATCCCAGCGTCAATATCAAGCAATTATTAATTCTTGATTTAATTTCTCCTTTCTTATCTGATATAAGGAACATACATAAAATAACAGGATACAATATAACCATTCCCGGATATGCCAAAACCGTAAATGCCAGCATAACACCCGCTATAAATAGGAAACCCTTATTCAGTTTTTCTCTATACAGCAAAAGCATCCAAAGTACCAGGGTCAGTCCCCAAATCTGCTGCATGGAAAAGTCAGTTGACATCATCCATTTGGGTAAAAAATTAAAGTAAATGAAACAATACAAAAATCTGTATTTTATATCCTGATGTTTAAAACACTGCCACAGGACAAAAGTCATACATACATGAATAAAAGAAGCTATCACACGAAGATATAAAACCAGGCCATCCGTAGTATGCAAAAGTTTCTCATATAAAAACATAAAGAAAGCCGGTAAAAAGGAAGAGGTCTGATGCACTTCCCACATATCAGCAAACATGCGATCATGCAAAAGAAGACGCTGAGGCATAGAAACAGCATAGCCCTCATCGATATCAAACCCAACAAAGATTTTTATTATCATCGCAGCCAGAGACAAAAACAGCAGGCTATATCCGATTATATATTCTTTTTTCTGTTTCATACTCTCCCTCCTTTTGCGTATTATTTTTTAATCCCATAGTCTTTCATATTGTATCACATACTGTTAAAGTTTTCCATTGCTTCGCTTTTGATAAACACGCAGGATTCGACACAAACAGGCAGTGCCCAAAAGAATGCCAAGCATATCCAAAAGAAGCACTGTATGATTGGTTACGTTTCTCTTTTCTTCTTTTATGGTTTCGTTATCATTTATCACAGTAATATCATCTATGATTTCATCCCTTCTCACACTCTCTTTCGCAGCCGAATCATTCTGATCCTCAGCCAGCTCCTCGGCGCCGCTATTTTCACTGTTCAAGTTATTGACACTGACCATGCTGTTGGCACTTACCATGCTATTGGCACTTACATCGGAATTCTGCATCGCAGCATTTGTAGATTCTGTCTTGGCTTCATTTTGAGTTTCTGCCTTTTTTCTATCAGTATTCTTGTTTTCTTCCTTATTTGTTTCCTTATTTACCGGTTTCGTTTGCTTTTTAGGCGCAGCAGTTTTTTTATTTCCGCTGTTTTCTGTTGCAACGCTCATTCTATCCCCTGGTGTGTTTTGCGTCTGCATTTCCGTTTGCGGAGCATTTTCAGCCTCATCTGTAATCAATGCATCTCCTGCTACAATATCAGCGTATATCAGCTCATTTGGCCCTATACAGCATAAAGCCAATACAAATGCAGCAATAACACTGCATAATAAACCTTTTAAATTGCGAATCATCATAATAATATTTCCTCCATTGTTAATTGTGGTTACAAATTTTTATTTATTTGTTGCTACTCTTTTACTCAAAAAATCTCTGCATATGAAAACAATAGATACGAACGAAGAATTAAAATCGCATTTCAACATAAAATGCCTCATAGAATAAGAATTGAAATATAAAAATAGAATTGAAACCGCATCGGAGTTTGATTTGAATTTGATTTGATTTAGAATGAAATTGGAATAAATACGAATATAGATATGTCTTATCAGATTATATAAAAGATATGTTTTTGAAAAACCGCTATGCTTTATATCCTAAAGCATAGCGGCAAATTTATTTTTAGTCTGCTGAACTGTTCTGTTCAGAATCATCATTCACTACTGAGGCTCCTATCTGTGGACCATTCACTGATGCTTCTGCCTCTACAGCAGCTCCCGTTTGTTTTGCGAGCTGCTTTTGGATGAATCCATAAATCTTTGCAGTTCCGAGTCCCTGAACTACTGTAGTAAAGAAAATGGTTACATAGGTAACTGCCATAATGGTTCCGTAAATCGTGTTACCTGTATATCCTTCAAACATTTCTGAGGTTGATAAAGCCAGCGCTAATGATAAACCTCCCTTTAGACCGGTCCAGGTCATAAGTTCTGTAAAGGTAGAAAGTGTATATCCGCCCGGAAGCTTTTTAATGATTGTTGCCGAAATACCAACACCGATTCCTCTGGCCAAAAAGTTCATAACAATCGCTACTACCGATAAAGCAAAGATATGCGGAACATTTGTGATATTCAGGAAAGAAAGACCAATTAATACATAAAGAATACTATTTAACAAAGTATCAATTACTTCCCAGAAATCATGGTAACAATCCTCAGGATCCAGTTCCGGATGCTGCAATTTCAGCTTTTCCATCATAGTGGTGAAGTAGATACCACAAACAACTGACACGATGACACCGGAGAAACCAAGTTCTTCACAAATAATATAACAGCTGGATACTGCAAATAAACTAATAAAGATATGAAGCTTGGCATTGGTTGTCTTTTTTACGAGCTGGAATAATGCAAATGAAATCAATAAACCAATTGAAATTGCTCCCAAAAGTTCTCTTGCCATAAGTTCAAAGAAACCATATTTAGAAGATCCGGTAATCATACTAGAAATACAAACGAAAAGTGCAACACCGGTTCCGTCATTAAATAAAGATTCTCCTTCAATAACTGCAATGATATCTTCTGACAGTCCAAGTTTGTTCAAAATAGAGGTTGCAGCAATCGGGTCAGTCGGTGAAACAATACATCCGATCAATGCACAGGTCAGGAAGTTCATATGAAGTCCCAATCCCATATTAATCAAATAAAACAATCCGCCATATGCAAATGATGAAATTAAAGTGGTCAGTAATGCCAAAAAGCAGATTGGTTTGATGTTATGTAACAAATCTCTGAATTTCAAATTGCTGGCACCGGAGAAAAGCATAAAACACAAAACTCCGTCGAGCAAATATTCATCCAATCGGAAAGTACTGACTTTTTCAAATAAAAGACTGGAGGTATCTATGACACCCATACTCTTTAACAGCATGATCGCTCCACCAATCAAAAACGATAATAGCAAGAGCGAAATATCATTTGGCAATTCCAAAATTCTTTCATTAATCAAGGTAAAGATTACGATAAGCCCGATCAAAAAGGCAAATCCTACTAAAACTGTATTCATTTCTATTCATTCTCCTTTGACATAATAATTAACAATCTCCCATCTGTTACAGACACCAGTGCCTGCTTACCAACAAAGTGATTACTCACTCCCAGCGGAAAAGAATTATTTAAAATAACATCTGTTACCTCATACTGTAATCCCTGAATTGTCACTCCGTTTGCCTCCTTACCAAAAGCAAACACAGAACACAATCCGTTGCTGTCTGCACCAAATGTAATCTTGTCATTTTCGATCATGTATATTTCTTCATGGCTTGATAACATCTTTCCTCTCGCGCCATGATCCAACAGATATGCCAGCGACTGGATATTTGCAATTGTATGGTCGAGCCTTCCTCCTATACCACCCAACAGAACAAACTCTTTATATCCTAATTGCAGGCCTTTTTTTATTGCCAGCATCATATCTGTATCATCCTTTTGAACCGGGAAAACCTCGCATTTATCGGCTTTTGGCACATATCCAAGCGAATCGAAATCTCCAATTATTAAATCAGGATTTATTTTTTCAGCATATCGGTATCCACCATCCGCAGCGATAACACAATCACCTTCCTGTCTATTAATGACATTCGGATCACATTCCATAGCTCCGAGGATGTAACAAACTGACATGTTCATTCCTCCTTTATATATGTTTCCTTTGTAGCTTTTTTCTGCATATTCTGCTACCTCTTTTCATGTATATCTTCATGTAACAAATAGCATTTTTATTCAATAACAATCGTATTTTATTGCAAACATCTGTACTAAAGCTACTGTAAAACACTTCTTTATCCTACCACAAATCACCCTCACCGTCAATTTGACAGCATATTCTGCAAGGCGTGGCATACGCTATAATAAACTCACATCAAGGATGTATTATGAACAAAAAGAGTATCCTGACGCTATCCGTATTTGCTATATTGATAAGTCTTTTCATTTACAGATTATCCGGTCATATGGTCCGTGTATCAAGTTTTGTCAACGGGCGAAATATTCCGATCTACAAAGTTCAGACAGAAAAGAATCTGCTCGCAATCAGTTTTGATGCAGCCTGGGGGAATGAAGATACCAAAGACCTCTTAGATATATTAAAAAGACATCATGTAAAAGCGACCTTTTTCATGACAGGAGGATGGGTAGACCACTATCCGGAAGATGTAAAACGGATATTAGCTGAGGGACATGATTTAGGAAACCACAGTCAAAATCACAAGCAAATGTCATCGCTTTCAAAAGAAGAAATCGATCAGGAAATTCTGTCTGTACATAACAAGGTAAAAGAACTGACCGGATACAACATGAAGCTGTTCAGACCGCCCTACGGCGATTATAACAGCGAATTGATTCAAGAGGTGCAAACGCTGGGCTACTATCCGATTCAATGGAGTGTAGACAGCCTGGATTGGAAAGATTTGGGAGTCGATGAGATTATTAATAAGGTCTGCAGGCATAAGGATTTGGGAAACGGCGCCATTATTCTGTGCCATAACGGAGCCAAATATACCAAAGATGCTTTAGATGCCCTATTGACCAAATTAGAGCAGGAATACACCTTTGTCCCCATATCCGATCTCATATACACAGAAAACTATCATATGCTCCCCGACGGAACGCAGGTTAGCAGCAATAGCATATCCGAGAAATAATATAAAAACGGAAACAAAAAAGAGGCCTCTGATTCAGAGGCCTCCGGCAATCTTACATTAAATCCTGAACAAGTTCATATAATGCTTCTGCCGAGTTGAAATTATCCGGAATAATTTCATCATTTGGAATTGTAATACCATACTGGTTTGCAATTTCAGAAATGATAGATACGATATCCAGAGAATCTAAAAGTGCATTATCAATTAACGCATCTTCATTTTCAAAGTCTACTCCCGGTTTGATTTTTTCAAGCATTTCGATAAATTCATTCATTGCTGTTTCTCCTTCCTGTTTCTTTTACTGATTTATAATAGATTCTACTATTTTCTTCACTTCTTTTCGAAGCAATGTACCCTTAAATGTTCTCGGAAGGCTTTCTACTTCATAAATATTTTTAGGAAGCTTGTAGCCTTCTAAGCGCTGCGCCAGAAACTGACTTAATTCCTTTTCGTCGTAGTTGTCTTTTTTTACAACGAGCATAATCGGAGCTTCTCCTGTAATAGGATCCGGTCTCGATGTGTATGCACATTCAACGATTCCTTCATATCCCATCGCACAATCTTCCACTTCAGCCGGTGAAATTTTACTTCCGCCAAAGTTGATGATATCATCCGCTCTTCCGACCAGAATGACGCGTCCTTCTTCGTCTAAATATGCCAAATCCTTGGTCTTTACATATCCATCATCCATATTTTCCTGTGTGGTTTCAGGATCTCTGTAATAGCCCTCCATAACAATCGGTCCGCCCCAGGAAAGAAGCGCCGGATTCTCAATGGTAGGTTCCTTTACTATATTACCATCCTCATCATTAAAACGCACCCATGAATTTACGGTAGGCTTACCAATACAGCCCGGTTTATTATCACTACTGTTAAAATTCAAAATACATGAACAGCCGGCTTCAGAAGAACCGTAAAAATTGTATAATCTTACATCCGGCATAAGTCTTAATATGTGTTCTTTATCAGCCTCTACCAAAGGAGCAGAACCAATCTGAATATAATCCATCTGATCCTTGTATTCACCGATACGATCCTCAGACAGGTTGAATATCACACTGAGAGCCGCAGGAGCGATTGCCATAGCAGTCGCATGGTACTTATCCAGCATCTTCCATAAAACGCCGATAAATACGACTCCGTCCATCAAACAGACGGTACTGCCGTTAACCATATTGGACTCATAACGTCTCATAGCAAAGGCATGATTCAAAGGCATTGGAATAATCTCCACATTTTCCTTTTTCATATGTGTGCCCTCAATGATGTTTTCCGCAATGGTTACATCATTGATGTGTTTCACTACAACACCCTTTGACGCCCCCGTGGTACCTGTTGTATACAAAATCATGGATCTCGACTGTGCACCCGGAAGTTCCATTTCTGCTTCCTCGGCTTCGTCTACCTTTGGTGTAATTTCCTTGTAAACAATTGTATTCAGGCCTTCAACCACCTGATTGCCGATGTAATAGGTAGCCTGTGCAAAGGCATATACCTGTTTCATATGCTCTTCACTGCTGGATTTTTCAATCGGGAATGGTATCGCTCCTAAATACTGAAGGGCTGTAAAGGTAACCAAGAACGGAATGTTCTGGGTACATAAAATCACGACGTAATCGCCCTTTTTAATTCCCATATCCATTAGTACAGTCGCTGTCTTTTTGATTTGTGACCAGTATTCAGAATAGGTAAGAGTCTTTCTAAGCTCGCAAACTGCATATTTATCCGGCTGACTCTGTGCAAAATCTCTGATACTGTGAAGTACGGTGTCTTTTCTCATGTTTCCTCTTTTTCACGCCGATATACGGCTGATTATTTATTATTGTTATCCAAAGCGCTACTCATTTAGGCTAAATCAAACCATCCTGCATTCATCAATGCATACGATACTGCGCTCATGGCTAAAATCACGATAACTGTCAGTACAAGTCCCTTTTTAAACATAAAGGAAGGCTTCATACCATATCCTACCGGAACGCTTCTGACCGAAGTCGGAAGTGTATAAGAAAGGTTTACACCTATGGTAGCTACAAACACATACGGAAGCGGATTTTTGCCAATTCCGTTTATAATAGAAATCACGATTGGAATCGCCACTGCTGCCGTTGCTGTATTGGATGTCATATCAGATAAAATGATAGTTACCGTCAGGATAACCAGAATGGTAAGATAACCGCCATTTAATCCTAATCCCGAAACAAAGTTTCCGATGCAGGCATCTGCACCTGATCCGGTAAGCAGCGCACCTGCTGCCAAACCTCCTGCAAAAATATAAATAAGTGACCAAACCACCTTTTTCTGAACTACATTCCAGCTAAGAAGTCTTTCTTTTGTCCCCTTTCCTTTGATTAGGAAGGAAATAATACCGCAGCTTAAAAATACATAAGCAGGCTTTAATCCGGGCAGAAGTTCTGAATACAAATTTCTAAAGAACGAAAGGCCGGTTGCTGTTACGAAAAGAATCAGACATAAAAGCTCCTGATTGGACATCTTGCCCATTTCCTTTTTCATTGCCTTGAAATATTCTTTAGAGCCCGATAATACAACTCCCTTTGGTTTTACAATCAACAGATAAATGATATTGGACAAAATGAGCACTGCCATAATCGGCAGGAATCGAATCGCCCAGTCACTGTACATATATTCTTTTCCGGTCAGTTCCTGAATATAGTCTACTACTACTAAATTCATAGCTCCGCCAAGAGGCGTTGCCAAACCACCCATTCCTGCTCCCCAGGCAATCGCTACGAGGATTAGGGAACCGGTTTCACTTTCTCCCATATTTTCAATTCCGGTATACTTTAGCATTGATACCGCAATCGGAGTAATGGTCGCACATACAACCGCATTTGGAATGACTGCGGATAAAATGGTCGTAAACAAAAACCAAAAGATAATATGGGATGTTAAAGATGTTCCCAAAAGTTCCAAAAACGATGCTGCTATTCTCTTGTCCAGTCCGGATATTTCCCAGGATACGGTTAATATAGACGCACCCAGCAATAGCAAAATCGTTTCTGATGCATAATTGGAAATAACCGAAGTCATCGGTACAATATTAAAAATCGCATTTAATGCAATCGGCAAAAGCGCTGTTACTGCATAATCAACAGGTCCCAAAACCCACCAGTATGCCATCCAAGCCACGCAGCCAATCGCTGCACGTGACTGAAATGTATCAAACAAACTTACCGGCAAAGCATACATACATGCCAGCATTAAAATCGGACCAATTACGATGTGAAACCAAAATTTTTTCTGACTTATCATTGATGTCTTCTTTCTGCGACGCAATCGTTACTTTGTCGCTATCAATTCTTCTAGCTTAATCTGTAGTTTTTGTTTCTTTTCAGCCCATTTTGTAAGGGCATCTTTCCATTCCTGCTTCTGTTTTTTATTGAGCTTTGCAGGGGTAATATCATAATGAGATAACATATATTCAGACAAATACTTGGTGTATTTTTCAGCCCCCCAGAGATTCACATGATTTCTGTTGTAAAAATCTCTGGCCGGATCCATACCCATCTCATCCATATACTGATTCATATCCAGATAATCGTATCCTTTCTCCTGCATATAATCCTGCAAATCCAGAGAAAGTGCATATTCTGTTTGAGTTAAGATTGATGGTGACGTTACAAACAATACGTGTTTCCCCTGTACATTTGCTGCCGCATAAATCTGATCAATACATTGTTTGTATGAATCTAAAACCTCTAAAGAGTGATCCTCCTGATACTCAGGAATCGTAAATGCTTTATGCTTGGCAATCAAGGCTGTCATCTTTAATGAACTTTTGGTTTTCTTCACTCTCTTTAGCAATGTTTTAGGACTGATTTCCATAATGGTGTCGTGATATTTCAACATCGAAAACATCCACTCAACGGCAGAGTTCTCATCATCTTCTTCCATCAGTGCCTTCACCATTTTATATTTCGTAGGTGAAAACTTCATACCAGCTGCTACATTACTCAAATAATAATTCTGAACCTTTTCGTCTAGTTCCTTTCCTTCATAATATCTGGCACTGTTACGAAGAATATCTCGAAGTGCTACTACATATAAATCAACATCTTGATACTTGTTCACTTCTTCTATAATATATGGTGCCACTCCAACTTCCTGACTGTTGGAGGTTAGCATAAAAGATGTAAATCCATAGTCCTCGTATACATCAAGCGGGCTAAAATAACGATACATGGAACTCGAGCCAATCATCGCTACATCAATGGTATTTTTATCCTCTGCATAGAAATAATCCCAAAAACCAAAACTGGCAACACTACCGGTTTCTGTCGGATGCAGAAGTCTTCCGCCCTCTGTAATCAGCCAAAATATAAATGCTAAGAAAAGGATTGCCGCAGCAACTCTTTTAAGAATCTGTTTCATATTTCTCCTCACCTTTAGATATCTGTATCATATCCGTTAGAACTGCTCATAAATAAAGCTGGTACCTACACCCAGACCGTACTTTCCGAGTACGATTACGACTGTAAGACCCACTAAAAGCACACCCCATCTAAACCAGATGTTCTGCTTTGCGAGCCAGTCACGAATGGTCTCAGGAATTTCATGCTGTTTTCTGTATTCCTGAACAATGGATACTACCAGTAAAACCATTAATCCTGCAAATACTACCAGCCATTCTCTCTTGACCAATCCGATTTTAAATACATTGTAGAGCTTTGTGCAGTCCACAATACTTGACTTTAACATATAAAATGAAGCGGAAACATTTTGTCCCATAAAGATAATTCTGCCGATTACGCACAAAAAGAAAGTGCGAAGCATACAAAACAGTTTGAAACTGTCGCATTCTCTGTTTATCTTGAGCTTTGTTGCCAACGTATCCATTGGCTGTTCAAATATCGTAGACAAACTGATTAAAATACCATGAAACAGACCCCACATTAAAAAGGTTCCTCTGTCACCATGCCACAATCCGGTTAGCAGCCAAACACTCAAAATAGGAATGCAGGATGATAAATTACGTCCCCACTCATTTCCAAATGCATTTCTGGCTTTTGTATTAACATTTAAAAAGAGTTTTGAAGTAGAAACCGGGAAAAAGACATACTCTCTAAAAAAACTACCGAGAGAAATGTGCCATCTTCTCCAGAACTCCGGAAGTGTCTGTGAAAAATAAGGTCTTTCAAAGTTTTCAGTTAAACGAATACCGAAAAGTTCTGAAGCACCTCTTACAATATCCATACATCCGGAAAAATCACAATAGATTTGGAATGAATACAGAATACCTGTAAACACAAAGATAAGTCCCTTATAATTCATGTATTCAGGTCCAAATACGATATTTACAAATTCTGCCAGTCTGTCTGCTATGACCATTTTCTTGAAAAAGCCCCAAAGCATAAGCCAAAGGCCTTTGATGACTGTGTCATAATCAAACTTTCTCTGTGCATAAATTTGTGGTGATACTTCATCGTATCTGGCAATCGGTCCCTGAGTTACATGCGGGAAATAGATTGCATATGCTAAATATTTAAAGAAATTCTTTTGTGCACTGATTTTACCGTTATAAAGATCCATCATATAGGAAATCATCATAAAGGTATAGAATGAGATTCCCAGCGGAACGATCAATTTCAGTCCACGAATTTTAGAAATATTGAACCAGCCCAGTGCGACATTGATATTGTCGATGGCAAAATTATAATATTTCAAAAATCCTAAAATACCAATCACTACTACCAGTCCGCATACGAGAATTTTCTTTCTCTTTTCCTTCATAGAAGCTTTTACGCCGCGGGCTGCTTTTCGGTCCAGTCCCTCTACCATTTTTTCCTGTTCATCCAGATTTTTTTGCATTTTACCTGAAATGAAATAAACAATAATAGAGGTAAGAACTACGATAATCAGATTATCAAGTCCGGACCATGCATAAAATACCAAACTTGCCAAAAGCAAGACTGTCCACTGCACCTTTTTAGGCACGATGTAATATATGAAAACAAATATAGCTAAAAAGCCAAAGAATATATAAGACGTTACCGACATATTATTTTTCCCTCAATATATTGTACTCCACATAATTATACATACGATTTCTAGTAAAGACAATAATAGAATTGTGGAAAAACTGTGAAAATACATCATTTCATCGATAATTACGTTCCAAAATACGAAAAATGCATATAATCGATACGATTTCCCCATTCACCTCGGGCAAATCCGTACTTGGCCATAGCATTTTCCACATCACCGTAACGAGGAATAGAATACGGATCCTCACCCGGTTTCCAATACTTTCCGCTCAGGATCACACCGTTATCAATCATATAGTTTTCTTCCCAGTTGATATCGATAGCCAGACCGCAGCAATGCTCAGATCTCGAGGTGTCTCCTCGCCAGCTGTAGCCGCCCACATTTTTAATCGGGAAGTGTTCATCACCTTCATAAATCTCTTTAAAGATTTGTTTTACGGTTTCCGCGATATTCTCATGTACATAAAGAGTACGATACTTGGTAATCTTGGTCACCTTGTCATTTCCAAAGTCCCAAACCTGAACTACTACAGGTGTCATGTGCTTTTCTGCCTCTGCCTGAGACGCATACTTCTGATAATAATCCAGGCCAAAAATTCTCTGCGCCTTGTCCTGATAGGTTTCTGTATTACTTCCCCATAAATTGAAGTTTAATGACTTAATGGCAGAAAACTCTGAATACTTTCCTTTTCCGCTTACTTTACAGTAGGCTCTGACCTTGTAATAATAAGCCTTTCCGTTTGTCTGTCCGCCTATTTCAATGCTGGTGGTACTACCTTTTTTAATCGTCTTTACCTTCTTGTATCCCTTGTCCTGAGATTCGCTTCGGTAAATCTGATAACCTGCTGCCCCTGCAATCTTGTTCCAGGTAAGCTTTGCTGTTTCACCGGAAGCAATCGCTACGGATTTAATCTTTGGTTTAGCCAGTGTATGTAAATACTCCATAGGCTGACTAAAGGCAGTCACATAGGTTTTACCGCCAACCTTTTTATAAGCCTTGATTTTGTAATAATAGGTATTTCCCTGCTTACACTTTTTATCCTGGTAGATAACAGTTGCTTCATTTTTTACCGTACCTACCTTTTTGTAGCCCTTATCCATTTTGGTAGAACGATAAATATAATATCCGTTTGCACCGGTCATCTTTTGATAAGAAACATTTACTACCTGTTTTTTATCCTTTTTGATACCCAGCATAAGCGGCGTAGCTGCCCCTACCTTGGCACCGGCTATTACACTGAAATCACCATAGGTACGCTGACCGTTTTGTTCGCGGTAGCCTTTGATTTTATAGTAATAGGTCTTGCCCACTGTCAGGTTTGCTTTATCCTCATAGCTTTGAGAAGCCAGGGTTGATTTCGGGAGTGAGGTCAGATAAACTGCATCATTTCCGGCTGCATCTAATCCTCTGTAAATTTCATATCCGTCTACTGTCAAAGTATCTGAGAAAGACAGAACAATGGTATCAAAGCCTTTTGCCTGCGTTTGAACACCCTCTACAATCCCAATCGGAAGTTCCTGAGTTTCCGGCGCTTTCGGAGTATCATCATTTGTACTCGGATTTAGACTATCTCCTGTTTCCCCTTCTGCTAACAAATCCTCCTGATCCAAACCGGTTTCATTTTCCAATATATCCTCATCCAGGTTATTCTCGGATATGTTATTCTGCGATACTGAGTTATCAGAAATAGACTGCATCAAAACAGAATTCTCCGATACGCTCTGATACTGAGCCAATGCATTTATACTCGCGCCTGAAAGTGCGAGACTCAGTGACAAAAGCAAAGCTGATGACTTATATAAACATGTACGAATCTGTTTTCTTTTCATTCGTATTTTTCCTTTCCATTGTCCGTTTTCTTTATCAACACCAAAGATTTTCGTGTCTATATGACATATGTAGTTATATTTTAACACATTTTTGGCATTCTCAAAAGATAAAATGAATAGGCAAAAATAAAGCTCTTCTGCATATCATGCAGAAGAGCCTTGCTATATGTTTTTACTCACCTTTATACTAATTGTGGAGCAAACATTTCATAGTATTTTTTTGCTGAATCGTTACTCAAATCATATTTTTGAACAAGTTTACCCAAGATTTTTTCCTCACTCATCTCAGCATCTATATACGCTTCGATAGTCGCCTTAATTTCTCTCTCTTTTGCATAATTTTCGACCAAAGAACACATTTTCTCCACCTCCTCGGAATCATGTTTCATTTCCTGTATTCGTCTTGATTGTTTTGGAAACTCTGGGTTATTCATATCCGGATTTTTGTACTCTTTCATCAACCTTGCTACTTTTGTATCCTCATTTCCAACAGTAGTTACAAATATCTCATGTAACCCATCATTTAAAGCAATACCGGTCTCTATACAGGTCATTTCTGCATGACTAATGGTTCTGCCATTTTCAAGCACATCAAAATCTGCTATGTATATTACATAAAGTTCTTGAACATGTTCATACAAATCCCCCGGTTCGGAACGATTTACTGTTATCACTGAAGCATTGTATCTCACTCGCTTAACATGATTTTCATTGTCAGCTCTTTGTATTTCGACATTAAATACAACATCTTCATTTCCTTCCGCATACACATCTACACGAACGGAGCGTTTACCAATGATACGAATACTCTTCTGCCCCAAAACCGAATTCTTTTTAACTCTTAATAATGGATTATCCAAAATTATTTGCAGCAATTCCTCACATGCATCGGAATCCTCCATCATTACCTCGAAAAAACAATCATCAATAGGCCTTAACTTTCGAACAATCTCTAGTTGATTTTCGTCAGGCTTTCGAGTTTTCTTTTCCCTCATACTCTTCTTTTGCCTAACTGTATTTGTCCCATGATACAAATATGTCATTTTTTTTGTTTTTCAATCCAGACGTATTTCATTTCAATAATCAAACCATGTATATAATCATAATAAATCATGCCATAACAAGATACAAGTGTATGTACTATTATTTTTCAGCTAGGCTATTTTCACTTTCTTTTTACCGGACCATTTGCTGTATGTTGTTTTATTACCGTATTTTTTGAAAGTACGGATTCTGAAATAATAGGTTTTCTTCTTCTTAAGATTTTTAATGGTAGTTTTAGATGTCGCTGCTTTTCTAATCGTCTTTGCTTTGTAAGACTTGAAACTTGAGCTGGTAGAATAAGCAATCTGGTATCCGTCCACCTTACTCTTATATGCTTTCCATTTAACTGTAACACTTGTGCCTTTCTTCGAAAGAGAGGCAATCTTCGTACCAAGTGGAATTAAAGGTGTGCTAGGAGCTATGCTAGGTGTCTGACTAGGACTTGTGCTTGGATATACAGTCTGGCTTGGACTTGGAGCAATGCTTGGCTGCGTATCTGTCACTACTACCTTAAATGAGACAGCAGGTTTTATTTTATCTTGTACCGTCAGGGTTATCGTTGTTTCTCCTACACCTTGGATAAATAGATTCATCTCAGCATTTCCATTTGCGTCCGGTTTTATATTTGAGCTTGTGCAATAAGCAACTGCCGAGTTTGTATTACTTTCTTCTACGCTATACCATTCATTTGCTTTTGCACCCACAAGTTTTAATTTAACTGTGTAGTATTCTCTAAAATATGATACAGGAAGTGTTAATGTATTTGATATACCTACTGTTGAAATACTCTTTACATACTCTTCTTCTACTACATGAATAGTGATTGTTTTTGAAATATTGGTACCATCTGTGGTAGTCGCTGTAATAGTTGCAGTTCCGGGTTTTAGTGCGGTTACTTCTAAAGAATTGATAATACCGGATTTTCTTTTGACATCAATAATGCTGCTATCACTTACTTTGTAGCTGAATTCACGATTGGTTGTGGTAGACGGAGAAATGTTAAAATATATACTTTCTGTTTTTCCAACAACTAGTGTTCCTTCCGCTGTGTCATTTGAGCCAACTCTTGTTGTCATTTCACTTGCTTTCGTAATAACTGTTACTGTACAGGTGTTTTTAGCTGATCCAGCATTAGTATATCCAGTAATTACAGCTTCTCCGTTCTTTGTCGCGGTAATCTTACCATTTGAATCAACGGCAGCAACATCCTCTCTTGAAGATACCCACTTCACATTCTTATCTTTTGCAGTAGCCGGTAATACTTCTGCATTTAGTGTAAAGGAAGTTCCAACTTCCATAGTGGCCTCTGTTTTGTCTAGTTTTAATGTATATGGAGTGGAACCAGCTTGAGCGAACTGTAATGCAATAGCAGTTGTACCATTGACTGTTTTATCATAATAGGATATCCATAAATATCCTGTTCCCATGCCACTTTTTTCGCTCTCTGTTCCGTAGCTATTTTTAATCAGCCATGCTCCGTTTGCCGATGGTGCTTTAATAAAGTTACTTGCCGGGTAATCATCATCCCAACCAACAATCTCAATAGCATGATTTTCAGCATTGCAATTATAAGGATAATTGTAAGTTGTATCATCTGAGCTTGTATTAGCGTATTTGAAATAGTTTGTATAGAGATACATTCCGGCTGAAACACCACCATAAGTAGAAATAAGTGATTTTATCTTATCTCTCGAAGCTGAATCAGACTCTATTTGAGCAGAGTATGTATCATAAAGTTCTTGAACATGTGAATGATATAAACTGTCATCTAATACAATGTCATCCGTAATATTTCTCCAAGGTACTGTGCTTTCCAAGACAGGGCCAATTCCTTTTCTCATATTTCGAATGATATTTACTTCATCGCCTCCACCATTGCAATAAGCAGAAAGTTCTGCCACATGAGTTCCAGAATCTCTCAAATCAATTCGATAGAAATACAGAGCATGGAGTTCTGATAAATCAATACTTGAATTAGCAAAGCCCTGTTTGATTAAACTGGATTCTGCTGTTGAAATCGCAGCGTATACCCAGCACAATCCGTAATTACCCTGGTTGGAAACATGAGATACCATTCCCAATGTTCTCGGATCATATTTAGCCGGAAATGTTCCTCTCTCCGGCTCAATATCTTCTGCATACTGATTTTCACTACCGTAAAGTGAATTCATCTGTCGATTGAATTCGTCTTTACTTATCTCTGGCATAACTGGTAAATCTGTATCTATAGGCTCCTGAGCTAATAGGATTGAGTCAGAGGAAATGTCTACTGCAGATACTGCTACAGAATTCTTATTCATTAACAAAATAAGAAAAAGAGCCGTCATCCATGTGATTACTATAATACTTTTATAAATCTTCATGTCTTCTCCCTGTTATTGTGTTATCCATACATGTCAATTTTAATAAGTTTTAATAACTTTTCATATCTTTAATAACTTTTAATAACTTTTCATATCTTTAATAACTTTTAATAACTTTTCATAACTTTGTTGCCGACGG
>JAZUKG010000144.1:0-2157 GCA_045643145.1 Lachnospiraceae bacterium
TACGACTTGAAAAAGTAAATGGGAAAAATGTCTGGGATCTGCTGAAATTGCAGGTTTCAGAGGATCAGAAAAGCTTTGTTGCGGATAATGACATCAGTATTATCGAGGCATATACCGCTATAACCGGGAATGGATACGCTTTTCCCTTTGGAATATATGATGGTGATACACCGGTCGGGTTTTTGATGATCGGATTTGATACCGATGATTACTGGGATGATGCACCGGCGATAGCAAAGGGCAATTACAACCTATGGCGTTTGATGATCGATAAAGCATATCAGGGAAAGAGATATGGAAAAGAGGCGGTAAGGCTGGCACTGGAGTTCATAAGGACGTATCCCTGCGGAGATGCGGAATACTGCTGGTTGTCTTATGAGCCGGAGAACCAGCTGGCAGCAAAGTTATACAGTTCATTTGGATTCGAGGAAACCGGAGACATGGATGGGGAAGAACTGATTGCTGTATTAGATTTACGAGAATATACAGGATTGGAGAAGTAGCTTGAAAATTGCAGTTATGGCTGATATACACAGCAATCATATAGCGCTTGAAAGATGTATTGCTGAAGCAAAATATAGGGATGCTGAAGAATTTATTTTTTTAGGTGATTATCTTGGAGAACTGGCTTATCCTGAACGTACACTGGAACTTCTTCAGGCACTTAAAGCGGAGTATCCTTGTACCTTTATTAAGGGGAATAAAGAAAACTATTGGATAGATCACATGGCAGGGATGCATAGTGATTGGGAATGGAAGGCCGGAACATCCGGATCCGGAATGCTGCGATATACGTATGATCGACTCTTGCCGGACCAGATCCATGCTTTTGAAGAGATGCCATTTACAAAACTTATGAAATATGATGGCATGCCGGATTTTGTTATCTGTCATGGATCGCCATTTAAAGTAAATGAAAGCCTGCGTGAAGATTATGATTACATAGATTCACTAACTCAAAGGCTCGAGACGGAACTAACCATATGTGGTCACTTTCATATCCAGTCGCAGTATATCAAGAACGGTAAACGTATAGTTAATCCGGGTGCAGTGGGAGTTCCACTCAAAAGCGGTGGAAAAACCCAATTTATGATGTTGTATGATAACGCAGGCATTTGGGAATCAGAATTCATTACTCTTGAATATGATGTGGACAGAGCCATAAGAGAAATGGATGAAGAAAAACTCTCTGAGCAGGCTCCCGCATGGTATAGAGTAACCAAGGCTGTATTGCTTGGGAAAAATGTTTCACAAATAGCTGTCCTTACAAAAGCGTGCGAGTTATGTGAGGAAGAAAAGGGCAGCGTGGATTGGAGATGCATTCCGGAAAAATACTGGCAAATGGCACTGAATGAATATAGGATATAGAAATTATAAAATTGAAATTCAAATGAGGGAAAATAGCACTTGACAAAATCGAACATATATTCTATATTATGGGTGCGCTTCGTGCGCTCAAAAATCGGTAAATCGTCAATTTCATATGCACGTAATAAAGCCCAAACTCCTTGTGGTTTGGGCTTTTTTTATTGCAGAGATGAATGAGCCGGAATCCTGAAGGGCGAGGAATCTCAAAACCAGCGTTACAAGATCTACCGATTTTTCGTTGTGATAACTCACAAAATTGATCCTGTGATTTTCACAAAAATATGACGAGAGGAAGGAGGTAAATCCAAATGCGGGAATTCAGATGTGGTTCTACGAGAGACGGATAAATATGGTTTGTATGTCTGATACGGAATGGAAGATTCCGTTAAGAGGACAACAGTAAAAGTAAATCGCAACTATTAACCCGGGCATCCTTATGGATGTCTTTTCTATTTTCGAGAAGGAGTAGATGAAATGCTAAATCAAGAATATCTTCCGTGCAACAGACAGATCCATTTCAAACTTTCGGACGAGGAACTGAATTTAATCCGGGAGCGAATGGAGCAAATGGGTTTCTCAAACATGAGCGCCTATATCAGAAAAATGGCAATTGACGGATACATTGCTTGAAATCATGTGACTACGGAAAAATGAAGAATGAGAAAAGAAAGGAATGGAGATACGTGATGAAAAGATATTTTGATGATCATAGGGATGACGTTGCATTCGAAAGATGCGTAAATGTGCTTGCTGAACTGATTGAAAAATACGCTGGCCTGTTTGCCTTGA
>JAZUKG010000145.1:0-6962 GCA_045643145.1 Lachnospiraceae bacterium
GACTACTTCCAATGGAAAGCAGGCCAGCTGTCAGATTACAGTTATTGTCAAGCAGACTTCTGAAGATGACGGAGATAACGGAAACTCAGGCGACAATGGAAACAGTGGAGACAGCGGAAGTGCCGGCGACAATGGAAACACAGGAGATGGCGGAAGCTCAGGAGATAATGGAAGTACCGGAGATAGTGGCAGCGCTGGAGATAGTGGAAGCTCAGAAGATAGCGGAAGCGCCGGAGACAGCGGAAGTTCAGACGACAATGGAAATGCAGGAGATGGCGGAAGCTCAGACGACAGTGGAAACGCAGGAGATGGCGGAAACTCAGACGACAGTGGAAACGCTGGAGATAGCGGAAATACAGGAGAAGGCGGAGACAGCGGAGACAGCGGAGAATCCGGAGATGGCGGAAATACTCAGGATCCTGAGGAAATCATCGTAACTGTTGAATCCGTATCTATAGATAAGACAAATGTAAATATGTATATAGGAGATCAGTCAAAGCTTAATGCGACTCTTTCTCCAAGTAATGCAACAGACCAGACCATCAACTGGTCATCAAGCAATAAAAACGTAGTACAGGTAGGCAGTGACGGAACACTTTCAGCCATTGCAGCAGGTACAGCAGTGATTACAGCTGAGTCTGCAAACGGAAAGAAAGCTACCAGCACGGTAGTGGTTAGCAAAAAGACCATAGAAGTCAGCAGCGTATCTATTAATCTGTCAGCAGCTTCTATTGATGCAGGAAGTAGTCTTACTCTTACAGCAACTGTTTTACCAAATGATGCAGATAACAAAACGGTTTCCTGGAAATCAAGTAATACTGCAGTAGCCACTGTATCAGGCGGAGTGGTAAATGCAATTAAGGCAGGAACGGCAACTATTACTGCTAAGAGTGCAAATGGAAAGACAGCAACTTGTACCATTACAGTTAAGCCGGTTGTTGATACAGTCGAGGCTGCTAATATTCAGCTTGATGCAATGTCAATTATCCTTGAAAAAGGAAAATCACAGACATTATCTGCTACCGTTTTACCGGAAAATGCAACAAATAAAAATGTAAGTTTTAGTTCAGCAAACACATCAGTAGCTACTGTAACAAACGGTGTGATTCATGCAGTCGGAGCAGGAACCACAATGATTACAGCAAAGACTGCAAATGAAGTCATCGCTACCTGTGAGGTAATCGTTGTTGAAGTGCCTTCCAATGCGGTTATCGTGACAGGGGTTACGATAAATAAAACACAAATCAGCATGAATGCCGGTGAGATTATGCCATTGGTTGCGTCAGTAACACCGGGACATGCAACCGTTAAAAATCTCACATGGACATCGGATCAGCCGGATGTTGCCAGAGTTACTTATATGGGTGCGGTGAAGGCATTAAAGGCCGGAACAGCTACTATCACAGCGACGAGTACAAACGGCTTTTCTGCCAGCTGCGAGGTCACAGTATCAGAAAAAACAACCTCTGTAGAAAGTGTGAAACTGAGTAAGTCAAAGGTAACTATGAATGCAGGGACTTTCCTGTCTCTGGCAGCCAGTGTATCACCAGCATATGCAGATGATATTACTACCACATGGTCATCAAGCAATCCGGCGATTGCTACTGTCAGTGAGACTGGAACGGTAAATGCATTAAAAGCCGGTACTGTAACCATTACAGCAAGCTCAGTAAACGGAAAGACAGATACCTGTGAACTAACGGTCAGAGCACAGTCAGATATTGTTATGCCAGCTTCTGTTACGCTTAATAAAACCAGTGCTTCTTTAAAGACTTTTGAGCAGTTAAGACTGACAGCAACCATAGCTCCATCAAGTGCAACAGAAAAGGATATCACCTGGACATCAGATGATTTAGCTGTTGCCAGAGTCAGTGCAGATGGTCTGATTTTAGCAATCGGAGCAGGAACAGCGCATATCACAGCAGAGACAACGAATGGAAAGAGTGCATCCTGCACTGTGACAGTATCTGCAAATACGCAGCCATCAGCCGGAAAGAAATTAAATCCAATAGATTCAGACAATCTTTTTGGAGCACCATATGTATCGACTTATTATTTCAATCCAAAGCCTACTACAGAAGAAAATATTCAGATTCCGCTTTACCTTACTGATTACGAACAGTCAGAATATTTAGCCAACGATGAAAGCGTCGTGCTTGATTTGATTTATGAAGTAGATGGCATGGAGCATACCGTATCATCCGTTCCTTTGGGAGATTATGCACTTCAGATTGGAAAGCTTGGCGGCGGATTACATGATTTTTCTGTGCAGGTCTATGATCAGAGAACCGGACTTTATTCTGACAGAGTATACAAAAGTCTGTGGGTGGTTAAGAGAGACGAAAATGAGATCACAGAAGCCGAAACCTATTACATGACATATGAAGATCTTAAGGCTTATGCCATCCATAATGACAATAGCGCAGATCCGCAGGATGTAGTGACAACCCGTGATGGTCTGACCAAAATTTTTGCAGATAAGCAGGCATTAGGATATCGAAAGATTGTGCTCCTTCAGGGTGTGTACCGCGTTAAAGTGACTAACGTCTCAGATGGCAGCATTTTGATTCCTTCTTTCTTTACTGTAGATTTGAACGGCAGCACACTTAAAGTGGATACTGTAACAACAGATCTTGACGGTACAAAGGCCGGAGGGTGTCTGATCAGAATGTACGATGTGGAGGATGCACATCTGACAGGCGGAACCGTAGAGGGAGACCGATTTGAAAGACAGGAGTACTACCTGGAAAGAGAATACAATGGCGAACAGCTCATGACTATCATGATTTCCGGAGGAAGATACTGTTCCATCAGTGATCTGGATATTAAAAATACCACCGGACATACCATTGGCTGCGGCAGCAGAATGGGAGAAACCAAAGAAATCACAAGTGGCTTTACGAGAACTGCCATTGTAAACGGCGAGGAAGTAGCCAGAGCTGACTGCAGTACCACATCGATGATTGATTTAACCAAAATGAAACAATGGGATCCAAACAGAGATGAACTGTTTTTTGCGCATCTTTTAGGATATCGCGGTATTCAGGGAGATTCACCGATTGTATATGCATCTTTCTATGATGCAAATCAGAAGTTTATAGAGACCATTACCACTTATCAGTACAGAAAAGTACGAGCTCCTCAGGGTGCACAGTTTGTCAGACTGACACTGGCAGGAAATGGTTTCCCATTTGCAAACAATACCAAAAAT
Source organism: Lachnospiraceae bacterium (assembly GCA_045643145.1). GTDB lineage: Bacteria > Bacillota > Clostridia > Lachnospirales > Lachnospiraceae > SVFI01. The sequence continues at coordinate 3,212 of JAZUKG010000145.1, forward strand.
ATTGCAGTATTTACTCAGCACATGGGTGAATATTATGAGATTAAAAATATTCGTTTTTCAGATACCAGAACCACTGCCATTGCAGCTTCTGCATGTAACAACCTTCTCATTGAAGACTGTACCTATACCAGATGCGGAAACAGCATTACTCCATTAGCTGTCGATTTTGAAGACGGATGGGAAGAATGTCAGGATCTTTTCTACAGAAACAATGCCGTACTGGAAGCCGTAGGAACCGGAACTTTGGTAGACTGTGCAGGCTACAATCATGTGTATGAAAATAATGTAAATCACAGCATTGAAATCAGAAACCGTGTAGCAGGTGGTGTATTCAGAAATACAACCGGTGAAGGCAATACATTAAGATGGGGTCTGGGAAACATTAAGACCGGAAAATACGGACGAGTATATCAAAACGATTGTGGATTTATTCAGTTTTATGATTCCAGAAACAAAGGACATGAGGATCCAAAGGATGACATCTGTGTGGACTTTAAAGTAAAAGACTGTACCATTCATGGAAATAAGAGTACCACGTCATGGGTTAATGCGCTGGCAGATAAAGTAACATATGAAAACTGTATTTTCCCGAGTTTTGCCGGTTCACAGGCAACCTTTAGAAACTGTACGATTCAGCCGGCTTATCAGATCAGAGAAAAGCTTTATTTCTATGATTGTATTTTCAAAAATCTGGAAAACAGTGAAGGGGAAACGACCTTTGATTTTCAGGTGTATGATGCAGACAGAGTATTTGATCATTGTCAGTTTTTAGGAAAAACAAAGCTTGGCGGTGGATTCCACTCAGGTACCTTTAAAGACTGTACCTTCCAAAATGTTGAGCTGTATACCTATGTAGAAAAGTCAGATTCAAAGATTTTATTTGACCATTGTACCTTGAATTCGGCGGCTACTAATTTTATTCAAAATGGACCGTATTCTAAACTGATTGAGTATATCAATATTCAGTTTAAAGATTGTACGATTAATCATAGTGGGGATAATCTGATTTATTTCCTGGCACAGCCAAAGAATAACAGTAAGTTCCTGTTTGATAATTGTACGATCAACAAGTCGAGCGGTAATTTAGTGAAATGGAACAAGGATTACTTTATGGAAGGAAACCGAAGTGATATTTCAGTGGATGTCGTCTTTGATGGCGGCAGTGTAGACAGGTCTTTAACCATTGATCCGGAGGTTTCTGCCAGCCAGTGCAGAGTTACCTTTATCGGTCAAACCGGAGATAACGGAAGCACCGGAGGAAGCGATAATACCGGAAACACCGACGATGACGGTAATACGAAGGACCCGGAGATGGATTTGGATAAATTGTTCGAGGTACCATATATATCGAATTATTATTTTAATACAAAACCATCGATAGAGGATGAGATTGAGATTCCGCTTTATCTTACAGATTTTGAGAATTCAGAATATCTGAAGAATGATACAACCGGAAAGCTTGATTTATTATATGAGGTGGATGAGGCAGAAGGAAAAATCGAGGATTTACCATTAGGAGATTATACATTAAAACTTGGAAAGTTAAGCAAGGGAATGCATACGTTCTCGGTGCAGGCATTCGATAAAAGGACAGGTATGAAATCCCACAGGCTTTACAAAGAATTATGGGTGATTGATCCTGCAGAGTATGCGATATCGGAAGCTGAGACTTATTACATGACAGAACAGGATTTAATAAATTATAGAATTCGTAATAACAATAGCACAAACGCAGACGATTTAATTACGACCAAAGACGGTCTGACCGCTTTGTTTGCAGACAAGCAGGCAGAGGGATATAGAAAGATTGTTCTTCTGAAAGGAACCTATCGTATAAATGGTGAAAATTCCAGAAAAACATGTATTACCATTCCGTCCTATTTTACTGTTGATATGAATGAAAGTACCTTTAAGTTGGATACGATTAAGACTGATAATGAAGGTTGTATTGTACGAATGGATGACGCAGTGGATGCACATTTAACAAACGGAACACTGGAAGGTGACAGATTTGAAAGACAACAATTGGGACTGGAAACGGTGCAAGCGAGCAAGGACGGCAAAGGGGAACCCATCAATACGGTAATCATCAATGGCGGTAAATATTGTTCTGTAGACGGTGTGGAGATCAAGGCTACGACCGGACATACCATATTGAATTTATACGTAAATGGACCGAGTATGGTATTAAAAGATTTTACGCCTACAGTTATTGTAAACGGAGAAGAGATTGCCAAAGAAGGCTGCAGTACTTCCTCAATGATTGATTTAAAACCAATCATTGATTGGGACGAAAAAGAGGATTATGTGTATGTAGGTCATTGGCAGGGCTATAGAGGAATACAAAGTGATTCTCCGATTGTCTATGTGTCCTTTTATGATGAAAGCGAAAACTATGTGGAAACGGTAACGGGATATCAGTTTAGAAAAATCCGAATTCCGTCCGGAGCAAAATATGCGAGAGTAACCTTATTGGGAACAAACATTCCTACGGATTATTACAACGATCAGAATCTGACTATTTTTACGACTCATCTGGGCGATTATCATGAAATCCGAAATGTCAGCTTTGTGGACACCAGAGCTTGTGCTTTGGCACCTGCAGTTTGTAACAACTTGCTGATAGAGGGGTGTACATTCACCAGATCTGGGAATTCGATTACCCCGGCAGCAGTTGATTTCGAGGATGGCGCACAGCAATGTCAGGATATCTTTTATCGTAAGAATACAGTATTAGAACCGGCAGGAAATGCAACATTAATTGATAATTATGGATTTAATCATGTTTATGAAGATTGTACAAATCACCATTTCGAAATCAGAAATCGAGTGTTAGGTGGTGTTATGAGAAACGTGAACGACGTGAATTCCAAGATTATTAAGTGGAATGTTGGAGATAAGCTATATGGTGAATATGTCAGAATTTACGATAATTATCTCGGTGGTATTATGTTTGAAGAGAAAACAAATCTCGGTACCGAGCATGTAAATATGAAGGTGAAGAATTGTACCTTTGGCACAACATTTCTTCAGTCAGTACCAGATAAGGTTGAGTTTGAAGATTGTACTTTCCTGGGCTTTATGGGTGGAAATGCTACATTGAAACATTGCACACTTCAGCCGGCAGGCACCTTTGGAATTAATCTGTTCTTTTATGATTGTACATTTAAACGACTGGATGGAAAAACCGACGCACTTGTTTATGACTTTGGTTCACAATGTGATACGACCAGAGTATTTGAAAATTGTAAATTCGAGGGAAAAATAACACCAAATCGTATGCTGCGCTGCGCGACATTTACAGGATGTGAATTTGAAGATATAACTTTGTATCCTAGTGTTGTTAACCCAAATCAACAGGATATTAAAATTGATTATGAAAAGTGCAGAGTTCTTTATGAGAATTGTATTATCAATTCTACAGCTGACGATTTTATTACGGTCGGACCATATGCGAATGATTCAGGATATGTAAACAATATCTTTAAAAATTGCATCATCAATCATACCGGAAAAAAATTCATCGGTATATTGGCAAAACCAAATAGTGACAGTCAGATTTTATTTGAGGGTTGTTCGATCAATCAGACAGTTGATACCAGCCTAAATCCGTCATTGATCAAGGTTGTTGAATAGGTCAAAAGCTAGTGATTTATTTATTACAATTTCTTGAGATTTTTTTCATAGACAAATATAGCATTATTTCCTATAATGGATTTATGTAGTATACAAGTACAACTGGTATACAAGT
>JAZUKG010000146.1:0-2437 GCA_045643145.1 Lachnospiraceae bacterium
CGGTCAGTTCATTCGAAACCTGTTCCCGAAATATCATCAGTTTTCGCTGGAAATCGACGATTGCTCGAAGATCGTTCCCTTTTTGCTCGGGCAGGACTGCTACACATTCCTGCCCGAGGATATGGCCGAGCCGCTGATCAAAGAAAAAAAGCTACGCTCCGTCCCCCTGCTGGATTGCCGGCCGCCCATCATTAATAGCTATATGGTGGGCAAAAAAGAACGCGTGCAGTATTTTCAAAAGGAGTTTATTATCGGTACGGATTTTCTACCATAATAAATTAACAACTGCCATGAATAGTGCAGGATACAAACAGAAAAAGAAAAACAAGGTAGAGCATATGCACAGGAGAATAATCATTTTGTGGAAATATCTTCACGGATGGGAAAATCTGTTGTTAATATTGCTTTGCGGGAGGAGCAGTTTATGAAAAACGAGTATTTTGATATATTCAGCAAATGTTTTCCGGATATGCAATTATCCTACAGTTATTTCTGTAAGCTGTTCGATAAGGAAACTTGTGTTTTCTTTGAAAAACAAGAAGATAATGAAATCTGTGCTTTTGCCATTGTTGAAGATTTTGCAATCAGGCTGATATGCGTAAGCCCTTCAATGCAGAGAAGGAATATTGGTGCAAGCCTGATTAGTGATATAGAAAAATATGCTAAAAACAAAGGCTTTGATAAGATTATTACCGGTGGAGTGTCCTCGGGGTTGTTCATAGGTGCAATTTCCGAGAGTTGGGGATTTTTCGAGAAGCAGGGATTTGTATCTGTCGGCGGATGTGATGAAATGCTCTTAAAGCTAAAAGATTTTCAGTTTAACAGGCTTGCATTACATGGTAGCGATATTGCTGAATACGGATGGTTCAATGGAAATCTAAAAGAAATTAAGGAAGCAGTTTCAGCGGTAGATGAGGATTGGACACAGTATTTTACTGAATCCGGAAATATATATGTGGCAAAAGTGAATGGTGAAATCGCTGCTTTCTGCCTGGTTGATATCAATTGCAAAAACTATTTGACGGATAAGTACGGCAAAGTCGGAATGCCGGGCTGCGTAGGAACGGTACCACAATTTAGAAACAAAGGAATAGCGCTTGAAATGGTTGCAAGAGTGACGGAATATCTGAAAAATCAAGGCATGGATATTTCATTTATCTTTTTCACAGGAGTGGCCAAATGGTACGAGAAAATCGGATACAAAACCTTCCTGTCGGAATGTTTCGGAATTAAAAATCTTCAGTAGCTAAATACAAATGATGGTGTCAAGTAAACCTTGCGAAATTTCGCTGTTTTGGTCTAAAATATTGATAGGAATGTATTTTATTTAAGCAGTCAGTATTTGTGAAATTGTGTTGCATGGAGAGCTATCTGAAAAAGGATAATTTATGAAAAAGAATACAATTGAGTATATTGATCAAAAACAATTTGAGAATAGCTTAGAGTTGTATAAGCATAAACTGTTAGAACAGTATAAATATGAAGATTTATCTATGTATTTTCATATTTTCTCCACTGAACTTGAGGAAAAAACTGTTCAGCCCATATGGGAATGTATAGAGAAGGTATTTCCGGGAAAGCCCTGGTTTGGTCACTCTACAGCCGGTAATGTAGCTGATTGTGAGATTACCTCTGATTTGTCGGTATCTGTTACTGTGTTTGAAAAGTCTACGACCAAGATTAAGCTCCTTCAATACAGTATGGGTAAGCAGGCTACGGCTGAAATTGCAGCTGATATCCTTCGAGAATGTGAAGAGAATCCATGGGTAAAGGCTATAGAATTCTATCGTACAATCAATGCTGAATCACCCACGGTTTTTTGTGAAAAGTTTGATCACCTCCGCGAAGATATTCAGATGTATGGCAGTATTGTTTGCTCCAGAAATATCACTAGTACAGATTCATGCGTATTTTCATCTGTAGGCGGATTTGATACAACCGGACTGATTGTGCTGCTTTTCGGTGGAGAAAACTTTCATGTTAATTCATTCAAGGTAAGCGGTTGGCAGCCACTCGGACGCAAATTTGCAGTTACCAAAGCAGAAGGTTGTACAATTTATGAGCTGGATGGAGCACCTGCATATAATGTGTACAAGAAATATCTGGGAATAGAAAATGATGAGAACCTTTTTGTAAATGCATTAGAGTTCCCTATTATATATGAAAATAACGGCGTAAGAATTGTTCGCGCGCCTGCAGCCGGCAACGACGATGGCTCGCTTGTTATGAGCGCTAATGTCGAAGAAGGCTCCATCGTGAGATTGTCATATGGAGAGCCTAATACAATTATGAATGCTGTCTGTGATGCGGCGAAGGAAATAAGTAACTTCAATCCTGACCTGTTGCATATTTTTTATTGTACGGCGCGTAAGGTTTTCTGGGGTATGAATGAGCCTACCACAGAGATTCATCCGTTTAGATATGTTGAGGGAAGCTC
>JAZUKG010000147.1:0-9724 GCA_045643145.1 Lachnospiraceae bacterium
TTGGTCGCAGAAGGATTAGAATAAATAGATCCGTCAGCACTGCTTTCAAGACCGCGAATAGCCTGAATATAATGATAGTAGTCAATGGCGGTGGTATACCACACGTCATCTCTTCCTGCTAACAGCTTGCAAAGCTCTTCCATATCTTCCCACTGATTATTGCGATCAAATTCAAAGCTGTGACCCCAAATAAATAAAAGTGGTAAACGAATATAATCCGGTGTGTTTAAGAAATTTTCCAAATAGCCCGGAATATTATCCTTTAATCCAAATAACTCTGCATGATGACAGCTAGGATGCCATTCTAAAAAGTCTGCCGGAGTGTTAAGTCCGTAAATGGCATTAACTGTACGAGAATATACGACGCCTAAATCCGACAAAGTCTGCTTTACAGATGCACTATATTCACCATAGGCATAAGAAAAGCCCTTTACGATTTTGCCGCTTAATTTTTCAAGAGCCAGACGGTTATCCCAAACCTCTCTTACCAGCTCTTCTTTACTTAACTGATTCGGGAACAAATGCTCCACGCCATGACCGGAAAGTTCATGTCCCTCATACAACTTTACGATCTCATCAGAGGATAAAAAAACGTCTCCCCCGAGAGTTCCGTGGTTTACATGAAAGGTACCTTTCAAACCATACTTGTTAAAAAGCTCTACAAGCCTTCTGTCGGCAATCTGGTTGTCGTCATAGCTTAAAACGAGTGCTTTTGTTTTTCCCTCAGGGAAAACGATTTTCTTATTCATATGAATATTACTCCTTTACACCACCGATTGTAAGACCGGTTACGAAATATCTCTGTAAGAAAGGATAAAGAGCAACGATAGGAGCCATAGTAGCAATAGTTGCTGCTGCACGTACTGAAGTAGGTGTTACGGCTGCTGCTGAGTTCTTTGCACCTTCCAAACTTGATGTATTGTTCATAACGGATGATAACAATTTCATAAGTTCGTACTGAAGTGTTGTATATTCATCATTCATTCTGTTGTAAAGCATTGCATCGAACCAAGAGTTCCACTGACCAACTGCTACGAATAAAGCAACAGTAGCGTAAACCGGTTTACAAAGAGGAGAGATAATCTTTAAGAAGATTGTCATATATCCTGCACCGTCCAGCTGAGCTGATTCTTCCAATGCTTCTGAAATACCTAACATGTAGGTTCTCATAACGAGTACGTTGAAGGCACTTACCATACCTGGGATAACATATACCCAGAATGAGCTTGTAAGACCTAAGCTCTTGTATAACAAGAAGATAGGAATCAAACCACCGTTAACATACATGGTAATTACCCAGAATAAAGAAACCTGAGATTTAAATAAGAATCTCTTTCTACTTACAATGTAAGCAAGTAAAGCATTAGCAAATAATGCTGATAAAGTACCAATAACAGTTCTTAATACTGTAATCCATGCACCACGCATTAAGTTCTGTTTATGGAATACAGTTTTGTAGTTTTCAAGTGTTGGTACACGAGGAATTAAATGCACACCACCACGAACAGCGTCAAGACCGTTGTTGAATGAGATGGCTAATGTATTTAATACCGGATACAATGTAACGATTACGAATAAAATCATGAAGATTGAGTTACAAATTACGAATGCTGTATTTGCAGCATTTGTCTTTTTAGCTTTCTCTGAAACTGAAGAAGCATCTCTCTCCATAACTGAATTATTTTTTCTTTTTTCATCACTCATGTCAGTAGACACCTCCTAAAACAGTTTTTCTTCGCCTGCACGTGCAGCCATCCAGTTTGCAAGTACAACTAAAGCGATACTAACCGCACTCTTGAAGATACCTGCTGCGGTACCAAGTGCGAAGTCGTTCTGAGAAATACCCCATTTCAATACATAGATATCGATGGTTTCAGAAACGCTCTTGATAAGACCATTACCTAATAAGTACTGGATTTCGAAACCGGCGTTAAGTACGTTACCTACGTTCATCAAAAGAAGAATTACGATAGTAGACTTAATTCCAGGTAATGTAATATGTTTGATCTTATCCCATCTACCGGCACCGTCGATAGAAGCTGCTTCGTATAAGGTTGGATCGATAGCAGTGATTGCTGATAAGTAAATAATCGCATTCCAACCTGTTTCCTTCCAAAGATTTGCAAAGGCAACAATCGGCCAGAAGTACGCTTTATGTGCGAAAAAGTCAATGTTCTGACTAATTAATCCCAATTTCATTAATACTTCGTTTACGATACCTGAAGCTGATAAAGCATCATGTAAGATACCTGTAACGATGATCCATGATAAGAAGTGAGGTAAGTAAGAAATTGTCTGTATACTCTTCTTAGCAAGGTTGTTTTTTACTTCATTTAATAAGATAGCAAATACGATTGCCATTACGAACGAGGTAACCAGGTTGATTACACCCATTGCCAAAGTATTTCTCAGTACCTGAATAAAGGTTGCATCTGAGAAAAGGAATTTAAATTTAGCCAATCCAACGAATTTGGAATGGAACAAACCATTCTTTGGTTTGTACTGCTGGAACGCCATAATCCAACCACCAAGTGGTAAGTAATAGAAAATAAATCCGTAAATCACGAAGATAGCGGACCAAACTAAAAGGACTCTCTGGCGTCTGAGTTCTACTTTATTAATTTCAATGCCATTGTTCTTTTTATTCATTCTGTTCAACTCCATAAAAATAGCAGCCACAGTCATCATGTGGACAACCATGGCTGCCAAATTAGTTAGTTTTTTTACAAATTACGGCTATAAATTATTCACCATATTTTGCAGCTACTTCGATACGACGATCTAATTCAACCTGCATTTCATCTAAGAAATCCTGTGGGTTACATGAATTGTAAACTTCCATGTACTTATCCCATGTAGCGTCGAAGTCATCAGCCATAACTACCTGTGGTAACCATTCATGCTTAACTTCGCCCATCTTTGTCCAAGCCATACCACCTGCTGTATCTGTAGAAATGATGTTAGAGTAAGACCACATTGGGTACCAAGGTCCGAAGTTATCAACTGAGTGAAGCATTTCTACGTAGTTTGTAGCACCATAAGCTTCGAAACATTTAACAACTGGCTCAGAAAGACCAAGCTGGAATTCAGAAACCTGTTCTGTAGGCTGCATAGCGTTCTTACCATCTCTAGATGTACCATACCATAATGGGAAGTAAGAATATGTACAAAGGTGAGAAGCCTTGTAGTTAGTGTCTGCACACTGCATTCTCTGTTCTTCTGTTCTTTCATACATACCGTTTTCATCTACGTTGTAGTCAACGCCTTCAATACCCCAGTATCTTAAGTCATGGATTTCCTGTGAAAGAAGGTCATCGATGAACTGGAATGCTAAGTCAACGTTTTCACAATCCTTAGTAATAGCGATACCTGAAGCTACGTTAAGCTGAGATCCTGTTGAGTGCCACTGGTTCTGCATACCCTTTTCAATTGTGATAGGTACTGGAACATAGTTACATCCAGCCACGTCTAAGCCCTGTGTTTTGAAGATATCATTGATTGTGTAAGCGAAATCCCACCACTGGTCAACCATACCAAGTACAGCACCTGTAGAAAGTTTTGCGATGTATTCATCATATGTCTGTGTAAATGAAGAAGGATCTACGATACCTTTCTTAAGTTCTTCATTTAACTTCTTGAAGTAACGCTTAGATGTTTCTGATGTGTTGTAGTCCATGATCTTCTTTGTGTTCATGTCTACCATTACAGAACCATCGTTTGGATATCCATCAAGGAACTGTCCAGCATTTTCAAGACAGAAGTATCTCCAGTCTTCACAAAGAATTGTGTAAGGAATAATTGGAGTACCATCTTCCATTGTAGGATTAGCTGCATAGTAATCTTCAAGTAACTGGAAGTATTCATCAAGAGTTTCGATCTTTGGATAACCAGCCCATTCAAGAACCTTAACCTGAATCCAGAAAGCTTCTGCTGAGTGAGTAGTTGTCTTGTCTTCGCCATAGATGTTATCAAATGGATTCATCCAGTAGATGTGTCCATCATCCTGACGGAATTCATCCCATTCTCTTTCAGAATAGAATTCTTTGATGTTTGGATATTTGTCAATGTAATCATCCCAAGCAACTAATGCATCAGCTTCGTAAAGCTGTTTCATACCGTCACCACCGTTGATGAAGTCTGGGTAATCACCACCAGCGATGATTGTACCAACTGCTTCTTCAGCTGACTGACCAGCAAGCCAAGTTTCTTTAACTTTAACGCCAGTCTTTTCAGCGATGATCTGCTGAATTTCGTTGTCATCATTGATTTCTGTACCTGGTACTGAGAACCAAGCATCCATTTCTACGATTTCGTCTGGAACGATTCTGTCAGCTGCTGCTACTTCTTCGCCAGCGTCTTCGCCGTCATCTTCTGCTGCTGCATCATCTGCAGGAGCTGCTTCTTCTGTTTTTGCATCATCAGATGCTGCTGGTGCACTGCTGTCTGAACCACAACCTGTTAACATACCAACAGAAAGTGCTACAGTTGTCATGAGTGCGATAACTTTTTTAAGTTTCACTTTTTCTTTTCCTCCCTTATAGAAAAATTTGATATTGCTATTATATTTAATTCTTTTCAAGAAAAAAACCGATAAACTCTCACTCTTATCCCTAAAAAGTCTAGCATATCGATTTTTGTCAATTTACGAAAACGATTACTCTTCAATTTGTGACATCTGTCTTCTGTATTTTGCCGGAGCCATTCCCTTCTTTTCGATGAATTTGGTAATAAAATAGTCCAAATCCTTGTATCCGACCTCTTCAGCAATCATCGCAATCTTCTTATCTGTCGTTATTAAATTGTGCGCAGCCTTATCAATTCGATACTCACACAGGTAATCCTTAAAGGATACCCCATACTTTTTACGGAAGATCTGTCCTAAATAAGAGCTGTTTACGAAATATTTCTGACTCAGTTCACGAAGTGTCAGATTCTGAGAATAATTTTCTTTAATTTCTCTTTCAATATCGCTTAGTACACCTCTGGAAACCTTGCTTCTGAGCTGAATGATATATTCCGCATACTCATTTGCAAATTTTAAAAGGTGCACTCTCGAGCCTCTGGCAATCCCTCTTTCAAAGGTACTGGCTCCGATGTATCGCATAACCTCTTCCTGATTTACCGATTCATCCTGCTCTACCGCCAGATAAATCAGACGAAACAGCAAATAGTTCATATTAATGGAAATACTTTGCTGAACAAAGCCTACTCGTTCCATTTCATCAAACAAAAGGTCCACATTTTCCTGAATCTTTGCCTTGTCATTTAATGCCACGGCACTAACCAGCTTATCCAGACTTTCGGCACACAGTACCACACCGTCTACACCGTTATTGAGCATTTCTTCTTCATATATATATATTTCCTTGTCCGATGCAAATCCCTGGAAGGAACGCAGCATACAAGCACTGGAATAGCTTCGGCTGATTCTCTCCAACGAATCTACCTGTTTACCGGCCAAAAGAACCAGCGGACTGGAAACACACGGCTGAATCTCGCCCAGCAGCATCTCGTAAAAATCATTTTCCGTTTCATCCTTTTTCAGATGATGATCCTCATGGAAAATAAAACCTACTGTATAGTCTCCCTCTTCTTTTGCATAATCCATCACGCAAAGATCAGCATCATCCTTTAAAAGCTCACGGCATTTCTCATACAGATTGTTCAGACGTTCCTTGATTTCTGCCTCATCCAGTTCTTCCAGATTGACAATATCAATCGGGCATAAATGAATATAACGAAGCTTGCTCGCTTTTTCCAGGAGCGGATGCTCCTCCAGCACTTCCTCAATCACCGACTGATCCGCTTTTCCGCTCAGAATAGATTTCAGATTGTGCTCAATATAAACCGCCTGCATTTTTTCCTTTTTGTCCAAATCACCCTGAAGTTCCTGATTTTCCTGACTGATTTTACGCAAAATTGAAAGCAGCTCTTCCTTTTGAATCGGCTTTAATAAATAATCCATACAATGAAGTCTGAGCGCAGTCTGCACATAAGAAAAGTCACTGTAACCGCTTAAAACAACAAATTTGATATCCGGTTTTTCCCGGCTGACAGCTTCCAAAAGTTCCAAACCATTCATTTCCGGCATCTGAATATCCGTGATTACCACATCTACCGGATTTTCATTGATATAGTTCAGTGCGTCCTTGCCGTTCATTGCTGTATGAACCACTTCAAAACCTTCATCATTCCATGGAATAATCTTGCCCAGACCCATGGCAATATATGGTTCATCATCCACAATCACAACCTTTAACAACTTACTTATCCTCCTTTGTCAGCTTGTCAATCGGAATCTTGATTAACATATAAGTTCCCAAGCCCTTTTCACTTTCCAGATCGAATACTACCTCATCATCTGTTACCATCTTTAATCTCAGACAGGCATTCAGCATTCCGACATGCTTGCTTTCCTTGACCATGTCAATCGTACAATGATTCATGCTGTCATTCAGTTTTTCAACCAAATCATCTTCTATTCCACTGCCGGTGTCTTCTGTTTCCAGATACAAAAATCCTTTTTTCTGATAAACACGAATATAAATCGTACATTTACCGGCTTTCCCTTCCATACCGTGTACACATGCATTTTCTACAAAGGTAACCAAAGAAAGCTTTGGAAGCGAAAAATCATTGCAGTCATCATCTATTTCAAGCTCGTATTGTAATCTATCACCAAATCGATATTTTTGCAAAGTTAAATAATCAATAACAAACTGAACCTCTTCTGCAACCGTAGACTCGTCTCTGGTCCAGTCTACATTTTTACGAAGCAGTGCCGCCAAACGCTCCAATACATCCGCTGTCTCATTCTCATTCTTTAGTACAGAATGCATTCGTATACTTTCCAGGGTATTAAACAGAAAATGCGGATTAATCTGGCTCTGAAGCGCCAAAAGCTCGGCATTTTGCTTGGCAAGGTCTGTTTCCTGACTCTCAATACGGCTCTTATATACCGTCTGAATCAGTTCATTGGAACGGTCGACCATTCGGTTATAGTTTCTCATCAAAAGAGAGATTTCATCCTCTCCGTCTACTGTTTCAATTTTTCGCATATGATCGATATCGAGATCTGAGAAATAATCTCCCAGTAAATAAATTCTGGCTGTAAAGGACTTATTGATCATATTCATAAAAATCAGTGGAAGCAAAACATTTACGGCAAGCATGAACAAAATCAGCATATATCTTTCTTTCAGCACCTGAAACAGATTACTTTTGGGCTTCATAACTAAAACCGAAAACTTCATTCCGTTGTATTCAAAATCTTTTCGGTAGGCTATGTCCTCTTTTCCGCTCAGGAAATTAAAATCCTGACTGATTGAAGAATTTGCAGTTCCTTCATTTGAGTATAATATTCTCTCGCCGTTACATACATAAATCGTATATGCATAGTGACGATTCATCATTTTTCGTACAATTGCGCTGTAATCAATATTACATTTTACATACTTTCTGTATTTACCCGGTCTGTAATAGGAAAGCTTTCTGATATAGGAAACGGTTCTTTGAGGCTGCGAAACCAGTGATTTATCAGTTTCAAAATAAAAACATAAAACGCCTTCTTTTTGTGCATATTCCAGTCTGGAGTACCAGAGTTCATCCTCTGCAGAGTCCAGATGCAAAAAGCTTCCGCCCGGTACGATGGTGTCATTATCACTGTAAAAGACAAATGAAAGGTCATTCATATTAACCAGTTTCATAGTGTTTTGAAGCTGACTGTAATAATGAATAAAATATTCTCCGGGGTTTTGATAGTTTTTTTCCAAATAATCATTCATACCGGAGTTGGCATAAAAACGATTGGCCAGAGCTGCTGCCGCATCTACTGTATCTGTCAGGTCTCTGGCTACCGATTCTGATACATTGTCCATTTCGATCTGATTTTTTTCATGCTCAGCATTGAAAACCAGCCCCAGGACAATACTGTCTGTAATAAACAGCGGCAAAAGCACGCACAGTAAATACATATAAAACAGTTTGGTACGAAGCTGAAACTGATTTAATTTCCCTATGAACTTTTTCTCTATCTTGCGATATACTCTTTTCAAGGTAACTTCTCCTGTTTTAGCTTGCTACGGCATTAAGCTTCATAAGAAATACGAATTACATTCCAGCTCTTGTTTGAAAGAGTAGCTGTTAAATTGGCGCCGTCAACCTGAGCATTTCCGCCTGCAGTCGGCACTACCTGATTCGGATCACTTTCTGTATTTACGGCTTTTAAATCCTCATGATGCATAGTGATATGCTCTATCACCTTCATATTCTGATACTGTCTGAGGGCCAGCGAAATCTCCATGTCCTCTTCTAAATCCTTGTTCACTGCAAATACGACCAGTTCCTGCTTTTCCTCATTGTCTACCACTACGCAGTCAAGGTACGGAGCGGTTCCGTGCTTTTGAGCTTCATAAGTAGGACAATCTACCAGTGTTTTGAGAACAGTTCCTCTGCCCAGATTGGAAGCATGCATAAACGGATAAAAGGTAGTCTGTCTCCATGCGCCGGTATCGCTGGTCATAATCGGAGCGATGACATTTACCAGCTGTGCCAGACACGCCATCTTGACTCTGTCTGCATGACGCAAAATGGTAATCAGCATACTGCCGACTAAAAGAGCATCTTCAAAATTGTAAATATCTTCCAGCTGATGCGGATGCTGCACCCATTTTTCCAGTTTTTTATCCTGTTCCATAGAGTGATACCAGACATTCCATTCATCCAAAGAAATGTTGATGGTCTTGTCACTGTGTTTCTTTCCCTTTACATAATCGCAAATAGCCACTACATTGGTAATAAATGCATCCAAATCAACACTCGAAGCTAAAAAGTTGGCACTGTCATCTTCATAATTGCCATAGTACTGATGCATGGATACATAATCAATCACATCATAGCCTTCTTCTAAAACAGTAGCTTCCCACTCACCAAAGGTAGGCATATGGGAATGTGAGCTTCCGCAGGCTACCAGTTCTATATCCGGATCCATTTCCTTCATAGCTCTCGCCGTTTCAGTTGCCAGTCTGGCATATTCTGTCTGGGTTTTATGTCCGATCTGCCATGGACCGTCCATTTCATTTCCCAAACACCAGGTACGAATATTATGAGGCTCTGCGTAGCCGTGTTCTTTTCTCAGGTCGCTGTATTTTGATCCGCCCTTTAAGTTGCAATATTCCAATAAATTCAGCGCATCTGCTGTTCCTCTGGTTCCCAGGTTAACGGCCATCATCACATCGGTGCCGGCCTTTTTCGACCAGTCTACAAATTCATTTAATCCAAACTGATTGGTTTCAATTACCTTCCAGGCTAAATCTACGCGGCTCGGTCTTTGATCCTTTGGACCAACGCCGTCTTCCCAAAAATAATTGGAAACAAAGTTTCCGCCCGGATAACGAACAATCGGTACATTTAATTCATTGATCAGTTCAATGGAGTCCTTACGAAAGCCCTGCTCATCTGCCATAGGACTTTCCGGCTGATATACTCCCTCGTATACAGCGCGTCCTAAATGCTCTAAAAACGAGCCATAAATTCTTTTATCAATTTCTCCTACCTTAAAGTCTTTATCTACAATTACCTTTGCCTGTTTCATAATGTCTAAACCCTTTCCATCTTTCAATTATTCTATATGATAACAGTGTCTATCCTAGCTGCTGTAAAATCAAAGTAAATCAGTATATTCTACCATGAAATCACACGAAAGAAAATAAACAATTCCTGCAAT
>JAZUKG010000148.1:0-8656 GCA_045643145.1 Lachnospiraceae bacterium
TGTCTCTGGAAGACAGATTCTGGATATGTCCCTGTTGCGGAACGGAACATGACAGAGATATAAACGCTGCACTAAACATAAGGAATGTTGCATACTCCATGATTTCTACATAGTTTATTCTATGTCAAAATAAACCGATGCACCATCGGGGATAGCTCATTGATACTTGGCACAGTGGTGCCATTGAGTGAGAAAAGTTGGCTCCCTGCGGGGAACCAAGCTCGGGGTTTTAACCCCGAGAAGGTGACTAAGCAGAGATCTTTTTATTGTGCGGAATACGGATTGTCCTTTTCATGCTTTAATGCCTTTCTTTGATAAACTACTCATATAATATTATATACTCCATAACACCTGCTTGACAACCTCTTTTACTATTAAAAAAACCCCTTTAGCGTTTTCCTCGCGTGAAAGGTCTCTCCAGTACAAGACGCATAAATAATAATCTTACCAGTCTCCGCAAAAAGCGAGGGCAAAATGATATGCTCTCGCTTTCGATAATTGCTTCAGTAATTCCAGATTTCATCCCGCTTTGCAGTACCGCCGCATTTGCACGTGACGGTATCTGCTGTTGTTCCTACTCTGCCGAATCTTTTTTTACATTGACCACAGACATAGAAACTCGTAGTTCCGCCTCTCCGTTTACTTCTCTAAGCTCTTCCTCCGTCAGCCCTGCAAGCTTTTTGTTCAGGGATTCCACTTTCTCTTTCAGAGCATTTAATTCTTCCTTCGTTTTCATTATCTTTCTGAGTATAAGATAATACATCTATAGTTATTAGATGCGAAAAAAGGCTGAAACGCAACATATTTCCTCTGTACATCAGCACAACCACCTCTCACTGATCATGCAGGACTGCGCAAATGGCGGGAGGCGCCGAGCGTAGAACAGAGCATCCTCGGAGCGTATAAACTCTGCGAATTTTTGATTTGTGTAATGAAAAGTTCCCAATTAAGGTGTATAATTATATTGGTTTATTTTACGATGTCCAGTGAAAGAGAGCGTGACTCAGTTTTCACCAAAGAAACTTTGAAAAACAGTTGCCGTTTTCCGTTTCGTTCACTTAAAGAGGTGTAAAGCAAGAAAAAATACGGTGAAACTGTGACAAAATCCGTGGTCTGCTGCTTATTCGGAATTAAAATCAAAATTTGTGATGTAAGGAAAAGCCACTCGTTGAGCGTACACTAAATATGCGAATCGAAAATGAATAAAGGGAGCGATATTTGATTTGGAGTATTTTGTTCATGAGACAAGTGTAATAGACGAAAATGTAAGTATTGGCAAAGGGACAAAAATCTGGCTCTTCTGTCATATGCAGTCTGGTGCTGAAATTGGTGAAAACTGTTCTTTTGGACAGAATGTTAATGTCTCAAATAACGTTAGGATTGGAAATGGATGCAGGGTACAGAACAATGTGTCCATATATGAAGGTGTGGAGCTGGAAGATTGTGTTTTCTGCGGGCCTTCGATGGTTTTTACAAACGATTTAACTCCAAGAGTAAAATGCCCAAATGAAACAGTAGAATATAAAAGGACGGTTGTTCATACCGGTGCATCCATTGGAGCCAATGCAACTATAGTATGTGGTATAGAAATTGGCAAATGGGCTATGATTGGTGCTGGTTCGGTAGTGATAAAAGACGTTCCGAATTATGCTCTTGTTGTCGGTGTACCTGCCAGACAGATCGGATGGGTGTGTGCCTGTGGAGAAAAACTGAACGATGATTATGTGTGTTGTAAATGCGGAAGTTGCTACCGGAAAACTGACGACGGACTTGAACTGGTTAGGAAAGGGAAAGCATAATAATGAACGTGCTGCATGGCATGATAGAGGTGTCCGGACAGGGAATAAATACAGTTAATGGGCTAAGAGCAAACAATGTTGAAAGCAAAATGGCTGTTTGGAGAAAGGATAGTTTTGCCCACAATGCTGATATTGATCTGAAATTCGGATGGGAGAAATGGAAGTATCCTGTAAATTTCATAAAAATGGCAGCTTTTGCAGTTAAAAGCTGCAACATATATGATGTGTTTCATTTTCACTCCGGGTATTCACTTTTACCTAGAAATCTGGATTTACCGTTGCTGAAAAAAAGCGGCAAAAAAATATTTTGTGAGTTTCACGGTGAAGATTTGAGGTTCGTTTTCCGCACAGCTCCAAGCGGTTTCGTTGCTGACAGTCTGAGTGATAGGCAGAAGAAGCAGCAAAGAAAAACCATAAGAAGATTGCTGAAATATACGGATGGAGTGATTTTGCATGACATTGAACTGGAAAAATATCTGCCGGATGATTATGATAAGCAAATATATATAGTTCCATTAAGGGTTGAGACAGGTAGCATTCCATATGTTCCGAGGACCGATAACAGTATTCCGGTAATTGTACATGCGCCAAGTAACAGAAAATTCAAGGGAACTGAAAAGATACTGACTGCCTTAAAGAATGTAAAGCATGAATACAGACTCATTATGGTTGAGGGAATGGATCATAAAGAAGCATTGGAAATATATAAAAGAGCTGATATTATTATTGACCAGATATCGGTTGGTACATACGGGGTATTTGCAATTGAGGCAATGGCGATGGGCAAACCGGTAATAACTTACATTGACGAAGAAATGAAGAATTCATTCCCGAAAGAATTACCGATCATTTCAGCTGATTTTGACAGTTTGGCTGAAGAGGTCGATCTTTTGTTATCATGCAGGGAAAAACGGCTTGAAAAAGGGGCCAGCGGGAGAAAGTATGTTGAAAAGTATCATGATAATGTGAGAGTGACAGAAAAACTAATCGATATATATCAGGATCATAGTGAAAGCAGAAATGTGTTTCACGCGTTGGAAAGAGGATAATAAAAATAATGATGCAAATTGCTGTAGTCGGATATGGATATTGGGGACCAAATATTGTGAGACAGATAAAAGCAAATCCTCAGTTTGACTTAAAATACATATGTGAAAAAAAAGCGGAGAATCTGGAGAAAGCAAAGGAACTCTATTCAGAATCTGTTGCTTTTGAAAGCGATTTCAAAAAGGTGATTTCTGATCCGGACATAGATGCTGTGGCAATTGCAACTGAAACAGACTCCCATTTTGATCTCGCAAAAGCAGCGCTTATTGCGGGAAAGCATATATATGTAGAAAAGCCTTTAACAAGATCGGTAGAACAGATTAAGATACTTGCCGGTATTGCAGCTGAAAACAGACGGATCATACATGTGAACAGTATTATGATTTATCATCCTGCAATAAAAAGGATCAAGGAACTCATTGATTCTGGAGAAATGGGTGAAATACTGTATTTTGACTGTTCCAGAAGCAGTTTCGGGCTAAGGGAGAACGGAGATAATTCAATGTGGGATCTTAGTGTACACGACCTGTCAGTAATTGACTATCTGTCAGGGGGTAAAAAACCCGTTGCTGTCAGTGCGATGGGTGAAAAATTTTATTCCAATCGTGAATCAGTCACATTTCTTTCGCTTAAGTTCGACGGTTTTTTAGCAAACGTCAGATCAAGCTGGATTTTACCGGAAAGAGAACGGAGGATGATTATTGCAGGAAGTAAAAAAATGATTGTTTTTGACGATGCAAAAAAAGCCGATAAACTGATTATGCTTGGCAGTGACTCGTGTTCTGCACTTGAAATCGAAAACGAGGATTCTCTGTATAACAGCCTGGAGCATTTCAGAAAATGTATTCTCGGGAGCAGTCAGTCACGATCCAGCACAGAGTCGGCTATTAGAATAACGGAAATACTTGAAGCAGCAGATAAACAATTAAAAAAAGAGGATATTAAATGCAGTTTATAGATTTACATAGACAATATGAAGTAATCGGTAAAAAAGTTGAAAGCGGGCTGAACAGAGTCTTATCACATAAGAAGTTCATTGGTGGTTCCGAAATAAGAGAATTGGAAGACCGGCTTGCTGATTTTGCAGGAACAAAGCACGCAATATGCTGTGCCAATGGGACAGATGCTCTTATTATTTCACTGATGACGATCGGCGCGGGTGACAATGATGCTGTGTTTGTTCCTTCGTTTACTTTTTTTTCAACAGCAGAAAGCGTATCTCTTGCAGGTGCCACACCTGTGTTTGTGGATTGCAGGAGAGATACCTTTAACATTTCAGCCGGATCGCTGAAAGAAGCCATTGAGAATGTGAAAAGGGAAGGAAAACTGAAACCCAAGGCTATCGTTGCAGTTGATCTTTTTGGTCAGCCGGCTGAATATGACAAGATTCGCAAAATTGCCGATGAATATAATTTGTTTGTCATCGAAGATGGAGCGCAGGGTTTTGGTGGAGAAATCAAGGGGAAAAAAGCATGCAGCTTTGGAGATATTTCGACAACGTCCTTTTTTCCGGCAAAGCCATTGGGGTGCTACGGTGATGGAGGTGCGATTTTTACAGACAGTGATGAATTTGCTGAAATGATTCGCTCATTGCACATTCATGGACAGGGAGAAGGAAAGTATGATAATATAAGGATTGGAATGAACAGTCGGCTGGATACTATGCAGGCCGTTATTCTGGATGCTAAAATGGATGTATTCGAGAACGAACTGGAAATGAGAAACCATGTAGCGCAACGTTACTCGGAGAAACTGCGAGATTGGCTTGATGTACCGGTCATACTGGACAATTATATGTCCTGCTGGGCACAGTATACTTTGAAGGCAGGAGAAGGACAGAATAGAGATCATATCATCCGGTCACTTAATGAACAGAACATACCGGCAGCAGTTTATTATCCCATACCTGT
Organism: Lachnospiraceae bacterium; assembly: GCA_045643145.1. Taxonomy (GTDB): domain Bacteria; phylum Bacillota; class Clostridia; order Lachnospirales; family Lachnospiraceae; genus SVFI01. The sequence goes on from JAZUKG010000148.1 coordinate 4,757, forward strand.
TCATCTGTCAGGAGCCTACAAAAGTGCAGATCAAAGATATGCAGAATTGACAAATACAGAATATCTTTGTTCCAGAGTGTTCAGTATTCCAATGCATGCATATCTGAAGGATGATGAGATTGATGTAATATGCGATACAATAAAGAGAATAACAGAAGATAAAAACAGGAGCCAAAATGAATAAGCCTGTAAGCATAAATAATTCCATAAAAAAATCCTTTTTGATTCGCAACTGTATGCACGGCTTGCCGCTTATTATTGCAGGTAATTTTTTTTCGTTGCTCATCAGTACCATTGATGGTATTGTTGTATCCCGCTTTATGGGAAACAATGCCCTGAATTCCGTGAATCTGCTTCAGCCTTACATTCTGTTTTTCGGTGCTGTGAATGCATTGATTGGGGTAGGGGTATGTATCGTTCTGTCAAAAAGCCTGTCATCAGCAAGTAAAAAAGAAGAACAAGATACACTGAAGACTGCCTTTTGTCTGGCTATGATTATGCTCATCATAGTACTGATTACCATATTTCCGACTGCTAAAGCCATTATCGAAAGCTATAACCTGCCTACTTTGCAGGAGGAACTCGTGTGGCAATACAGTTATGGAATGCTGGCGGGATTAGTGATTAGCATTATCTCAAATATGGGTACCAATATTTTCATAGCGACCGGAAAAGCAAAAATACTTTTCATTCTCTCTATGATGGAAGCCTCCGTTAACCTGGTGCTGGATATTATTTTTGTAGGACCAATGGATATGGGTGTTGCCGGAGCTGGATATGCGACAGCAATATGCAATGTACTCCGTGCAGCGGTAACTGTATTCACTCTTCAAAAGCAGATGCATTTATTTCCGTTGGACGGCAAATGGTCTTCGAGGATTGCAAAAGAAATATTTTCATCCGGACTATATTGTGCATCATTCAATTTGTTTATGGGGTTAAAGAGTTATGCTGTCAACAGAATGATAATGGACATAGTAGGCGTGGAAGGCTTCACCGCTTTTTCAGCGTCATATTTTCTGATAACTCTCGGGGTGATTGTATCGAATTCTGTAATTCAGACTATGCAACCCGTCTTTGGGATTTTCATTAATGTTAAGTCATTTACCGTTTCTCGAAAAATTCTCAAATCATGTCTGATCGTAACGCTGATTATTGAGGGTGTAATTGCGACAGGGGTTATTATACGACCTGAAATAATTTTTCTTATCCATGGACTCAGAGATATGAGTATCATGCAAGGTAATATTATCAGATGCTTTGCCGTATTTATTATATTCAGTAATTTGTGCGCGGTTATATGTAATTACATGAGCAATTATGGGATGAAATGGATTGCTGCAGCATCGACTGCTGCTGAATCGATGGTACTTCTGATTCCTTTGGCATTCCTGCTTTATTCATTTTTCCCTTTAGGATTCTTTGTTGCGTTTCCACTCAGTTCGGCCATTGTGCTGGCAGCTTGCCTATATCTGCAGCATCGCAAAATCAATAGGCTGATTGCAGAGGATAATGCGATTGGACAATGGGAATACCAGCTGAGTCCGAATGATGGGGCGCTCATTTCCGAAGAAATCATACAGTTTGCATTAAAGTGCGGGTTTGGAAAGAGCATCGCTTACAAATTGGGTCTTTGTGCAGAGGAATTTGCTATACACGAAAAGAAAGCTAATGAGGAGGTCATTACCGAACTGTTCATTAAAGTGTATGATGATCATGCCTCATTCTTCTCTGTTAATAATGGGAAAAGCGAGTCTTTGATTCATTCACTTATAGATGAGAATGAAATGGTGCCGATTGTTAACAGCTTCTATATTATTAAAACAGTCTCATCAGAATATGACTACAGGGAGCTTTACGGACTGAACGTTTCATCAATGGAGTTTCACTTTGAAGAAATGAGGAAAATATGAGACCAATTTTATCAATAATAATCCCGACATATAATTTTCTTGAATCTTTAGATGACACTATTCATTCGGTTACAGACCAGTTGACATCTGATTGTGAACTGATCATAATCGATGACGGGTCTGACGGGGAGTTTGTCAGAGAATTGAAGAAACATGAAGGGAAATATCCGGACTGCAGAATTGTCTACTGTCCGCATGGAGGAGTTTCTGCAGCCAGAAATAAAGGATTGTCCATGGCAGAAGGAAAATATGTATCGTTTCTGGATGGAGATGATTACATGTTTCCCGGATTTATTGATGGAATATTGGCGTTAATTAAGAATGATGCAGACCTGTATGTTATGGGACTGGAATACATAAATATTCCGGAAAATATTCAGGAAGTATGGAGCATCCCAAATAAAGTTTATGAAACGGTATCTGGTTTTGCAGATGATTATGTCAGAACAATGCATCCTTTGCTCTATTCGCCATGTAACAAGCTTTATAGAAACGAACTGATACAAAAGCACGGAATCCGTTTTGACGAGAATGTTTCTTTTGGGGAAGACAGGTTGTTTAACTTTGAATATATGAGTCATTCAAAGGCAATAATAACGTCTGAGTTGATCATGTTCAAATACCTGTGCAGGGGCAGGCAGTCTGCATCGACCAAACACATTCCTTATTTTTTCGATATCAGTATGAAACTGCATGAGGCTAAAATGGATTGCATTTTGTCCTTATCCAGAGGAACCTCTGAGAAAGAAAAGCGCGATTTTGAGATGCGTGATTTAGCCAGGGAAATTAAAATTGCAGTGGAACGATTCTCAGTGTTTCCTGAAGAAAAAGAACAGTGTATTGAGCGAATCAACGATATAGTGTTCGTAAAAGGCTGCCCGGTCGATGAAGTGACAAAGGAAATACTGTTATCTTTTCAGAAGTAATTTCCGAATAGTATTTGAGAACATTCCGCTTTCTAAGCAGCGCGGGCTTATGGTTCTCTGATGTATCACTCTTATAGGAGAATGTATTTTTTCATTCATATTGAACACAAATGCCATTAAAGCCCGGGAACCCCCGGGCTTTAATACTATAAAGCTAATTGCACTCAGCTGACTGAGATAATGTGTTACGGTTGTGGAATATGTGAAGCCCTATCGTGATTTCGCATCAGAAGGTAAACTCATGCGGCCCTTCTTCGTAGCGTTCGCGAACCGTTATCCACATTTTTCTGTTGTTAATATCATAAACAGAGGTGTGAGAGGTAGTCCAGAAGGAAGTTTCTTCTCTGAAACCGTTTTCCTTCACATATTCCAGTTCATTCTCAAACGCTTCCTGAAGCAGCTTCATTATCTTGTCCATTTCTTCGACGCCATCCCTGAGGATCTCCTGAATCTCGGAATAGGTAAATCCGAGTTCCGAATACCACCCTTTGGCAGGATCAAACATATTCGAGTATTTTGCGCGCTGCATCAGGTGATACATACCTTCCATGGTGCTGCCCTCGTCATAGTTCTCCTGTAGGACTTGCATTCTTTCCAGTCCGTCGGGATGCTCAGGGATTTCATCCATGTTAATGAAATAGTTGGTCATGACAGTCTGTTCTGCAACAACCATCTCATTATTGATAAATTCCACAACATAGGTCTTTTCCGGGTCAGAGATCATGTAATGAAGATCCATCATCTCTGAGTGCATCGGTGTGATATTGAAATTTTTAAGGTATGCGATAGCCTCGTCGGCCGTTGCGCAGTTGTCCAGCAGGGCACGGACAAGGAAATTATCATTCAGTTCCGGTGCGCCCGGGTTGGTGCCGGTATGCGGCACTTCGCCCCAGTCGGATTTGAAAAGCACGTTGTCGCTAACGACCAATCCTTTTTCATTGATCCCGTCCAGAAGGAACCACGGCAGGAGATCAAGCTTCTCCTGCGGAAGTCCGGTCTCGACCATTTCGGAATTGATCTTCGCCAGACGGCCGACGGCGATGGTGGCATATCTGCCTTCC
>JAZUKG010000149.1:0-8480 GCA_045643145.1 Lachnospiraceae bacterium
ACCGATCCGCCAATTAGAATCGTTAAAAACAATGTAATAAAAAACACCATCAAAAGTTTATGTTTTTTCAAAATCGTTCCTCTTTTCACTTTGTTGTATTTCCATTATAAACGAAATCTTCATTTCAGAAAAGTAGTCGCTCGATTTCCTTCCCGCATCTCATAAATCCTCTGCTACGCAGAGCCGCTACTTCGTAGCTTCTTATTTATTCGATGTACGTTCGGGTGAAATCAAATGCCGCCATAGGCGTCGCTTGATTTCCTTCCTCACTACAAAAAAGAACGATTGCAAAAGCAATCGTTCTTTGAAAGTTTTCATTCAATTAGAATTTAGCTGTGCTAACCTTTACACCAGGTCCCATTGTAGGAGCAAGTGTAATGCTCTTTAAGTACTGACCCTTTAATGTGCTTGGTTTAGCCTTTACGATAGCATCCATAAGTGCATCGAAGTTTTCCTGTAACTTAGCTTCGTCGAAAGAAGCCTTTCCTACTGGAACGTGGATGATATTAGACTTGTCTAATCTGTATTCGATCTTACCAGCCTTGATATCATTAACAGCCTTTGTTACATCCATAGTAACTGTTCCGGCTTTTGGGTTTGGCATTAAGCCCTTAGGTCCTAAAACCTTACCAAGACGACCAACAACACCCATCATATCAGGTGTAGCAACTACTACGTCGAAATCAAGCCATCCATCGTTCTGGATCTTTGGAATTAATTCTTCTCCACCAACATGATCTGCTCCAGCTGCTTCTGCTTCGTTGAGCTTGTCACCCTTAGCAAAAACTAAAACCTTTACAGTCTTACCTGTTCCGTTTGGAAGAACAACTGCTCCACGGATCTGCTGATCAGCATGACGTCCGTCACAACCTGTTCTGATATGTGCTTCGATTGTTTCATCAAATTTTGCAACTGCTGCTTTCTTTACTAATGAAATAGCTTCTGCTGGCTCGAACTGCTGTGAGCGATCAAAAGCCTTTGCAGCATCGCTGTATTTCTTTCCATGTTTCATTATAATTTACCTCCTAGTGGTAGTGGCGGAATATCTTTCCTCCCACTGTTGTTAATATCTGCGTTTGAATCTTAGTCTTCTACTACGATTCCCATACTTCTTGCTGTTCCTGCGATCATGCTCATAGCTGCTTCAAGGCTAGCTGCATTTAAGTCAGGCATTTTAAGTTCAGCGATTTCCTGAATCTTAGCCTTTGAAATCTTTGCAACCTTTGTCTTGTTAGGTACTGCAGAACCAGATTTGATGTTACAAGCCTTCTTAAGAAGTACTGCTGCAGGTGGAGTCTTTGTTACAAAACTGAAACTTCTGTCTGCATAAACTGTAATAACGACAGGAATGATCATATCTCCCTGATCAGCTGTCTTTGCGTTGAACTGCTTTGTGAATTCAACGATGTTAACACCATGCTGTCCAAGTGCAGGACCAACTGGTGGTGCTGGTGTAGCTTTACCAGCAGGAATCTGTAACTTAATGTATCCTTCTACTTTCTTTGCCATTTTGGCACCTCCTAATAAATTGTGGTAGTGGCGGGGTTTATTCCCCTCCCACGGTTCACATATGATTCCCGATAAGTTTCCTTATCTGTATAATAATGGGAATACACCCTATGAACGTCACGTTCATGTTTTGCCAGGTTTAATCAACCTTGCGCATTTCTTCGAATCCGATTTCAACCGGAGTCTCGCGGCCAAAGAGATCAACATTGATTGTTGCCTTCTGTTTACCCGCATCCATTCTCTGTACCATGCCGACAGTTCCTTCCCAAGCACCGGCAATCACTGTAACTGTATCGCCTTCGCTAAAGTCAACAGAAACTTCTCCAACTTTGATACCCATTGATTTCATTTCTGCTTCGGTAAGCGGAACCGGTTTGCTTCCCGGGCCTACAAAGCCTGTCACACCTCTGGTATTTCTAACTACATACCAAGTGTCATCGTTCATAATCATCTTGATTAATACATAACCAGGGAACATTTTCTTCTTTACAATTTTCTTGGCGCCGTTCTTTACTTCAACGCTTTCCTGTACAGGAACTTCCACCTCTAAAATCATATCTTCAAGATTACGATTCTTGATGGTTGTCTGAATACTTCCCTGAACTTTATTTTCATAACCTGAATAGGTATGAACTACATACCACTTAGCTTCTTCCATTTTGTCACCCTAATTCCTTCTATAATTAATAATTACATAGTTATCAAGTTAATTGCATACTGCATTACTGTATCAAGCAACGCAATAATAAGTCCTAATACAATCGAAACTGCGGTGACTGCAACTGCCTGCTTGCCAAGAGTATTTTTATCCGGCCAAATAATCTTTGCGAATTCAGCCTTGAGACCCTTAACAAATCCTGTCTTTTCGTTACTGCTTTCTCCCATAACGGTTCTCCTTAATTAATACGGATTATTTGGTTTCTTTGTGTAACGTATGTCTCTTACAGAATCTACAATATTTCTTTGTTTCCATTCTGTCCGGATGAGTCTTTTTATCCTTTGTCATGTTGTAGTTACGGTTTTTGCACTCTGTACATGCTAATGTGATTTTTGTACGCATGTTTTTTCCTCCTATTATATATGATATTTAGCAAGCCTAATCCACAATAATCTTATGCTTGTCTTACCACCGTCTGGCAGAGCCTGGAAAACTATTGTTTGTTGTCTTTGACAACAGATTAAGACCTTTTAGTTCTTCATTTTCGAGCATAAAAAAAAGACCTAAAACGTCAACTTGCTTTACAAATATAACACACGCTTTTTGATTCGTCAAATGCTTTTTTCCTCTTTTTTTCATAAAAAACGTAAAAAAAGCCTTATTTTAAGGGATTTTGTACGTAAACCCACTTGTTTTTTCAAATGCAGAGTGATATATTTTAGGTATAAAAATAGGTTAATTTCGCCCGACGCGTGGGGTCAGACATGGTTGTCATTCAGACCCGCATTTCAGATCATTCTCAAAGGCACGCGATTTCAAGGAAGAAAGGAGGGCTACTTATGGCAGTTAATTTTGATGCTATGAATCAAGTGTATAATCATTACCTGGCCGAATATGCGCCGCGTACCAACACGCCACTTGATACTCACAAAAAAAGCGATCTTCGCAACATTTACAATTCCATTGTTAAACTGAATAAAGAAGCACCTCTTTACATTCTGGATTCCAGTGCAGAGGCAAAGTCTTATGCTGTCGGATTAAAAGAAAGTGCCAGAGCCTTCCAGGGCGCAGTGGCATCTACCAGCAGTTCTATTGAAAATGACGATGTATTAAATAAGAAGATAGCCTACTCAACCAATCCGAGTATTGCGGATGTAAAATACATTGGTGAAGGCGATGTTCCAAACGGTGCGTCTGCTTTTGAAATTTCTGTCGACAGGCTGGCCAGTCCTCAGGTAAATATGGGCAACGTACTCCCAAAGAATCAGAAAATCGGTTTGGAACCGGGCGCATATTCATTTGACCTGTCTATCAATGATATGAACTTTGAATTCCAGTTCCAGCTCAAGGAAGCAGATACCAATGACGAAGTCATGCAAAGACTGTCCCGTCTCATTACCAATGCAGATGTCGGTATTGAAGCGGAAACGATATATGATGATGACGGCGATGCGAGCCTGAAGCTATCCTCTGCTACTACCGGTCAGATCGGTGACAAGGATGTGCTGTTCTCCATCTCAGATGAAAACACCAGTAAGAGCAGCGGTATCGTAGATTATTTGGGAATGAATCAGGTATCCAGATATGCATCGGATGCGATTTTTGAGATCAACGGCATTGAACGACGTGCAGGTTCCAATACCTTCTCAGTCGAAAAAATATATGAAGTAACTCTAAAGGGATTGAGTCCGGATCCGTTAGCTACGACTCAGATCGGACTAAAGGATGACTTTGACAGTCTTTCAGAAAATATCACTTCCCTGACCAAGAGCTACAACGAATTTTTAAAGAATGCTTCCACATATCCGGGAGCACATGCAAAAAGTTCACAGCTTCTCGGAGAGTTAGGATACATCACCAGGCATTATGCTCCTAGCCTGGAAACACTCGGTATCACCTTTGCCAAGGACGGGAAACTCGAAATCGATGAAGATAAACTCCAAGAAAGCATTTCCAGCGGCGAAGCCTCTCAGGGATTAAACAGTGTAAAAGATTTTGCCTCTTCTATGCTGAGAAAAACCAATCAGATTGCACTCAATCCGATGGAATACGTAAACAAAACCGTGGTGGCATACAAGAATCCGGGCAAGTCTTATCCGGCTCCGTATATCACCAGTGCTTACAGCGGTATGATGTTTAATAACTACTGTTAAAAAAGGACTATGAATTGTGAAATTCACGGTCCTTTTTGTCTGCTTTCTATAGTTACATTTCTACTCAGGTTTAATTTCATTATACAGGAAGTCAAGACTCAGCATCTTGTCATCCACATAGAAATCCGCATTCGGTTTTCCCATATGAAGTTCATGATACTTTACGCCCCAGTCCTGCATCTGTTTGGCAGTTACCGGTTTCCAGTCAATTCCGGTTACATATCCTCTGGCAGTAAAGAGAACAATTCGATTTCCCCAGTCATATAACTGATTTACGATTTTTATCATCTTTTCATTTGGAAGCGCCTGTCCGTAATCCAGATCCTCTCTCTTTAAAGCGATGACACCATCGATATCAAATACAAACTGCTGCCCGCCCTGTCTGATTTTCATAAAAGCATCCACTCTCGAAAAATCAGATTCTGTATCTACATCATACATTTCCTTCATCTCATAACCCATAATCTTTTTTCCGGTCATGGAATGATATTCAAAAATATTACGCGGTCTCAATAAATCTGTATTTCCGTTTTGGTAATAGGTATCAGGGAGCTGCTGACGAGGCATATTGTAGGCTTCCGGAATATCCTTTAAAATCGGATCCAATACTCCGTCTTCACCCTTGAACCACATCTTATGCGGAACGACTTCATTCTTTTTGATACTGCGGACCGCATCGATCGTTTCATCCTCCAGCATCATTTCGATCATGGCATCAATATCCTCTGCATCTCTAAACGGATAAGTCGGGCGAAGCTGTACTACAATATCCGGCTCATATCCTTCTTCATCTCTTAAATAGGTAAGTGCATGCTCAAATACATCAATATCAAGTGCTGTATCTGTCGCATACTCTGCCGGTCTGATAAATGGAGTTTCTGCTCCGTACTCTCTCGCAATCTGCGCATACTCTTCACTGTCAGTGGATACGATAACCCTGTTAATATATTTAGATGCCAGTGCGTGTTCAATGGAATAAGCCATCATCGGCTTTCCGTTAATCTTTCTGATATTTTTGTGTACTACACTTTTTGAACCGCTTCTTGCCGGTACAATTGCCAATACTTTTGCCTGAGCCATATGTTACCTACTTTCTGAACTCTTTTTATTGATAGAATTATCCCTCGTTCTTTTGTCAAGTTTCTTCTCTATATATAACATTTGCCTATTATTTTTTCAAGTCACAGTTGTTGACAGCGCCAAAGCATGATACACTACATTAAAAGAAGAATTCTTTCGGGGAAATTGCCTCTATATAGTAAAAGGGATAGAGCACAAACCGAAATATGACATACAATGACAGAGGTTAGACATGATTCCAATTACGGTTTGCATCTTGGCAAAAAATGAAGAAAAAAATATAGAAAAGTGTCTGAAATCAATCCACAGACACCCATTTGAAATTTTAGTATTAGACACAGGTTCTACGGACAGCACAAAAGCAATCGCCCGTAAATATACAGATCGCATCTATAACATTCCATGGGAAGATGATTTTTCAAAGGCCAGAAACTTTGCCTGCGACAATGCATCGACCGAATGGATTTTAATGATTGATGCCGATGAATACATCGAAAAGATCGATTATCGAAGAATCCAATATATTATAGAAAAGAAACCTCGTGCGATTGGTGCTGCTACGAGACTTAACATCAGTAAAAGTCCGGAGGGAGTTATTTTGAAAACTCCGGATTATGCAGAAAGACTGTTTGACAGAAGACTGTTTTCGTATCAGGGCTGCATTCATGAACAGCTCATCAACAAAAAGAATGATGCGTTTGAAGTCATTAAGCTCCCGCTCACTTTAGTACATGCGGGTATCGCCAATAGTAAAGAAGCATTGGATGCGCAGACAGATCGAAATCTTCAGATGATGATTCAGTCCGTAAAGAAATATCCGGATCAGGATGCATCTCTTTACTACCATGTAGGTAACTACTACTACAAACAGGATGATTTCGAAAAAGCTTTTGAATATTATGATCAGGGACTTCGTCGTCCGATTGATCCGAGCAATGATTATGTGCCGCATATGGTTTTGGAATACGGATACTGCCTATTAAACACAGGCAGAACCGAACAGGCCCTGGCCCTGGCCAATGTGTATGATCAGTTTGATGATATCGCAGATTATTTATATCTCATGGGTATCATTTATTTGAGAGCCAAGCTCGTCGACAAAGCTCTGATGGAATTTTTACGCGCCACTACCATGAAACGCAAGTTTCAGGATGGTACCAATACCTATTTGGTATATAAAGAAATCTCTGAGATTTATGAATCCTACGAGATGATGGAAGAAGCCGAAAAGTATCGTAAGAAAATGGACGAAACGATGCCAAAGGTGGAAGAAGAGAATGAGGAAGAAGAAGCATCCACTCTTTAGTGGATGCTCCCAAAATGGATTCAAGGTCGTATGACCTCGCCTATCCTGTGGTCAGACAGGATAGGCTTTTTTATTTTCGCTTATTGTTTCTCTTGTCGAGAAAGTTCAGCAAATTTGACCATTCGACCGATTTGGCAATAGATAAGCGCCTTATTATATTTGCTTTTCTACACACTTAAGTGCAGCATCGATGACAGCATCCATATCATAATATTTATATTCACCAAGCCTGCCACCGAAAATAACATTATCCTCTTTTTCAGCAAGCTTTTTGTACTCCTGATAAAGCATGGTATTCTTTTCGTCATTCACAGGATAATATGGTTCATCACCCGGCTGCCACTCCGATGAGTATTCATGGCTTATTACCGTTCCCGGTATCTCATTCCCTTGAAAATTTGGGATATCCAAAACTTCATTTTCAAATCGTACACTTCTATATTCCAAATTACCAAGTTTATAATCAAAGTAAGCATCTATCGCTCCGGTATAAACAATCTTATCAGCAAGACTATTCCAATAGGCCTTCTTTTCCAGATAATCCTCTCCTAAAAGGACCTCAATACCATCCAGCAAATTCTCTACCATTTTGGTATAACCGCCAACCGGTATTCCTTGATATAATGCATTGAAATAATTATTGTCATAGGTGAATCGAACCGGTAATCTTTTGATAATAAAAGCCGGGAGTTCTTTACAATCTCTTCCCCATTGCTTTTCCGTGTATCCCTTGACTAACTTTTCATAGATATCTCTACCAACCAACGAAATAGCCTGTTCTTCCAGATTTTGAGGTTCTCCATCCACTTCTGCTTTTTGCTTTTCTATAATTTCCATTGCTTCTCGCGGCGTGGACACATTCCATATTTTATTGAATGTTTACATATTAAATGACAAAGAATAAATCTCTCCTTTATAGTTCGCAACCGGAGAATTCGTAAATCTATTAAAATTCGCAAAACGATTTATATACTTCCAAACACGTTCATTATTTGTATGAAAAATATGAGCCCCATATTTATGTACATTGATTTTATTAACTTTTTCGGTATACACATTTCCAGCAATGTGATTTCTACGGTCGATAACCAGCACTTTCTTTCCTTTATCTTTTGCTTCTCTAGCATATACCGAACCAAAGAGTCCTGCTCCGACAACTAGATAGTCATATTTTTTATTCATAGAATTCTCCTATGCGTTATTACTGTAAAAAATTTTTATCAGCATACACTACTTTATACCGATCTCTGTGTTTATCAAAAAAATAAGTAATCAGTCTTTCCGACAAAAACCCCGGATAACGATTTTGATAGTTATCGTCAAATGCTCCCCCTCTATCTGCAACAGCAAACAAAATTGGATACAACCATTTGCATAAGTCATTTAATACTTCGCGTCTCATAATGAACATATTACAAGGCGAATAAAGAGCGGTTTCAGAAAAGAACTGCTTTATATCGACATATTCTTCAGATAAATTTTGTTGTACATAGTCGTATAAATATTGTAACGTTTGTGGCGTATGTCTATTCTTATAATTTCCTTCCAAACTAGGTGCTACATACAATGGCAAAGGCAAAATTACATCTATCTGATTATCTTCCATTCTTTGTAACCAATCCTTTGGAACTGTAAAATGTCTACGATAATGTTCAAGTCCGACATAGTCCTCGGTAGCATGCTTCCAAATCCAATAAAGCCCTGTCAATTCACAAAACTGAATGTTTTTACTAGAAATATTGTCTCCTACATTATCATATATAGCATCTGCTGT
>JAZUKG010000150.1:0-11359 GCA_045643145.1 Lachnospiraceae bacterium
TGCGTACTAGGTAACACACTAGGTAACACACTTGGTTTCACACTAGGTGCTACATATGGAGGATCAATCCAGTTTTCTTCACTTGGTGAAGGTGATACAACCGGTGATGTACTAACATCTTCACTAGGAACTGTACTTGGAACTTCACTTGGAACTGTACTTGGAACTGTACTTGGACTCACTTCCGGTGATTCACTAGGTTGAATGCTTGGATTAGTACTAGGTGAAGGCTGAGTACTCGGATCCGCATCCGATCCGGCTTCTGACTGTTCCGGTTGATTTTCGATTCCAAGACTAGAAACAGTTTCCTGAATCACTTCATCACTGACAGCCACGATAATTGGCATAGATGCCGCCATCAGACTATCTTTTATGGCAAGATTCAATGTCGTTTCTCCAAATGTAATTCCCTCAATATCTACTTTAACAGTTCCGTCTGCAGCAACAATAGGTTCACCTAAAATCTTTGCTTTTGATTCATCAGAAAGAGTAGCCACTACTTCTACGTTCTCAGCAGATTCTATCGGTAAAATCTGCGCTGTAACAGTAATCTTATTACCGACGCAAACACCGGCACCCTTATCTAATACAATATCATCTATTGCATTTCGAACATGAATATCTGTCACTTTTTTATTTTTCAGAGCAATACCTGCATAGGAAACGAGCTGATATGCAGTTGATTCCAATGTATATACTTCCTGTTTCTGCTGACTGGTAAGTGGCTGTTCAAATTCAAGCTTAACTGCTTTGGTAAGTTCTTCTGTGTCAGATAACGCAGATACACTCTTAATTGCAATCTTTTCTTTACCATTCGTAAGTGAATAGTAATCCTTTGTCTGCAAATAATAATTATAATCCATATATTTATCAAAGCAGATTGTCAGTGAATCTTCTGTCATTTCCACTACAGTAATATTTGGTTCACTCTTATCTACGAGTGCGAGATTGATATCTGTCTGAACCGGCGGAACCGGAAGCCACGCACTCTTTGCAGATACATATCCGTCTTTCTTGGCAACGACCTGATAGTATCCTTGTGGAACATCCCAGGCATAGCTACCGCTTGAGGTAGAAAGCAGATCATTTTCCTGTCTGTAATTTTCAGCATCCCATTTTACGGCGTTCTCTCCAAATGGACTTTCTGAATAGTAGATTGTTACTGTTGCACCTTCCACACGGTTATCCGGATGAGCCTCATAGACATATCCGGATGGATCGATGATCCATTTCACTGTAGTCGAAAATAACACTTCATCTTCGATCATAATCTCAACCAACTGATTTGGTGATCCCAAATATCCCTGTGCAATATAACATTCTCCCACTTTTTTAATCGGGAATACTTTGTTACCGTTTCTCAATGACAGCAATGATGAAGAAGTGATAAACGGATCAAAACCACTTCCTTTCATTTCAAATGTAAAGATATTAGCCGGATAGACGGTTACAATTTTACCGCTTTCTGTAATATCAGTCACAGTCTCTTTTGTAGCATGCCATTCTATGTTTGCAACAGTCAGGTTTGATACTTCCAGATTCTTAAATTCCTCTATATTTACCACAACTGTTTGATGCTCAGAATCCAGACCTCCTATGGTAATATATACATCGTTTTCATCCTGCGTAGCTAACTCAGAAAAATAAGACTGTCCTAATCCGTTCAGCTTGCAATCATATGCTTTGTCATTGATATGAACAACTACATTTTCATATGGATTTCCTACAACATCCACACATACATTTTTCAAAGATGGATGAGGAGCCAATGTACCATACACTGCTAAATCCAAAGTATGCAGATTGATTTCATCACCAATCGTCACATTCATCTCAACAGACTGTTTTTCATCCAGCAGTTTATTCTGTAAAAAGGAAACCTGTAAGGTTCCTGTTGTATCCTTTAATACGGTAAAGGTTACCTGCTGATCTTCCACCTTCACATTCTTGGCAAACTGACTATCCACAGAGTCTGAATCAAAAGTATAACCATCCGGAATGGTACATACGACAGTCGTATCTGCTTCTAATGCAACTTCCTGCTCGTAGGTTGCAACAAATACATTTGAGCCAATTTTTCTATTTATTGATACGCCTGCTATTCCTTCATCCACTTTCTCCTGAATAGGAATGCCACTTTCAACCAGCTTTTTATACCAGTCTGTTTCTTTATAAGCTTCTGATCCATTTAGCTGTTTTACAATCACAAACTTGCCTACATGTTCCTGATCGATAAAGTAATCTTCGATATCCTTAATATCCGTCGGAATCGTTACTGTCATTGTCGGTTCTTCTGAATTTAATAAAGCATTTTTCTGGAATTCACAGCTTCCGTTCCATCCGTGAGGAAGGATAATATTGGCATCATCTGCCAGTGCAACACCATAATCCCCCACCGATGTCAGAAGAAATGGCAATGTAAACTCGTTACAATATGAGTACTCACCATTACTTGAATACTTACCTCCAAATGCATAACTTCCTATGGTTGTTACAGAATCCGGTAATGGATAATCAGTTAAGAAATCAGAATTATAAAAGGCATTACTATTAATGTTTTTTACGTTTTTCGGCCAGATAACAGCCTTAACATCTCTATTCCAATTGATATTCATACTTGGTAAGTTCTCTAAATCCTCCGGGAAGATTACCTTTTGACAATGAATTTCTTTAAAGGTATCTCCTCCACCACATTCTTTCAGAGAAGACAAATCAAGAACCGGCATTTCTATTTTGTGCGAGTATGACCAAATAGACTCTCCAATATATTCTACATGAGATAAATCTATGGAATCATATTTATTGTTATAAAGACTATATTTCTCTAATCTTTTCACAGAAGGTGGCAGAACTAGTTCATGAAGCCCTGACGACTGTAATGCATATACACCGATTGATTCTACATTTTCACCGATGATAAACTCTTCCAGATTATATGCAGAAGAAAATGCATAGTCAGGAATCGCTTTTAAACCATTTCCAATCACAACTTTTTTCAGATTTTCTTTTAGGTAATAGAAACAATATGGTTCCATTTCCACAACAGAATCCGGAATGGTGATACTGGTAAAGATATCCTTTCTGGAAAAAGCACCTTTGGCGATTTTTGTTACGGTATCCGGAATGACCAGATCACCACCAGGACCGTTATACCCAATCAATACACCGTCTTCAATTAAAAATCCATCTTCATCATAAAGCTGATCAATCGTATCTAGCTTTTCATCTTCTTTTTCAATGACAGTAATACCGGCTTCTAATGCTTTTTGATACCATTGCGTTTCTAAATAGGATTTTGAACCATCCTTTGTTCCGGCCACAATATAACTAATCGCATTCTTATTAAAAAATGCATCATTTACATTTGTTACACCGGAAGGAATCACAAGGCCCGCTCCATAGGATGTCCCATAAAACATATTAGGTGCGATCTCACAGCTGTCATCCCATTCCGGATCGAGATAAAGCAGACCTCCATCTTCAATTCGAATCGCTTGATTTTCTATACTTTCTATATTTTTTCCAAACTTAATCTGGTTTGCCTTTACTTCATCAAATGCTCTTTCTTTTATGACCTTTGCACTGGAAAGATCTAATACATCAATTTTAGCGCCTCGTCCACTGGTATAAAACAGACTTGTGCCAAATACTTCTACATTTTCAAAATTAATACTGTCCACATAATCACAAAATGCAAAACAGTGTTCTTCTAATTCTTTTACGCTCTCAGGAAGTACAAACTTATCTGCATGACATCCCCAAAATGCCTGATAACCGATTTTTTCAACAGAATTGCCAATTACAACCTCCTCACAACTGTTTGCAACTGAAAAAGCTGATATCGGAATTTCTTTCAATCCATCTCCAATGACTATTTTTTTACAACGTTTTCTAAGATTTGCAAAGCTATATGTACCGATTTCAGTTACAGAATCCGAAATAGTAATACTATCAAAAATGTCCATTCCCATGAAAACATTCTTTGCAATCTTTGTAACTGTACTTGGAATAACTAAATCTCCGCCCGGTCCGTCATAAGCCAATAACTCACCGTTATTAATGACATAACCATCTTCATCAAAGTCATTTTCTTCAAAGGCAGGTATCTTTGCCGTTACATTCTTATACCAGTCTTTATCCTGATACCCATAGTCTCCTCTAGTTCTTTGAATGATAACCTTGGTAATCACTTGTGGAATCTGTCCAACCTTTTCTACATTTGTCGGCACCACAAAACTCATGCCATACTGATCATAATATGGTGAAATAAAAGCATATTTATCAAATTCACAGTTTCCTTCCCAACCAGAAGGCAGATAAACCTTTGAACCCGGTTCCACATTGAAACAATCTTTCCCGACACTTTCCAGACCTTTTGGCAAAGTGACAGAGGTTACCTTTATATCTTTAAAAACCCCATCTGCGATCTTTTTAACGCCATCCGGAATCACAATGTCAGTGGATGTTCCGGTATATGCCAAAAGCACTCCATTTTCATCAATATCAAAACCAGCTTTATTTACAGCGGTTTCTGCGATAAGTTCTTCCTCATCTTCTTCCGGTTCAGAAGTTTCTGATTCCAATACTTCTAAATCTGTGACATCTGATTCCTGTACTTCTACAGACTCCGATGTTTCTACATCAGTCCTCACTGTTGTCAACGTTTCTTCTGACTCTACCGCAGAATTTTCCGACACATCATCAATAGCTGCTTTTGGTACAATCTCTGTAGACAGCTCCACTTCCTGTGCATATGCAGCAACCGAAAGCGGTTGCGCCAGCATAGAAGCAGAAAGCAAATACACAGCTGCCACTTTCAGCCACTTACGAATTTCTCTACCCTTCATAAAATTTCCTCCCTATTTTTTTCTGTGCCTATAACAACCTATTTTGCACAAAAAACATATTTTTACTATCATTTATAATTCTAACATAAATAATTTATGAGCAAATTACCAACTTTGTATGATTCCTGACCACTTTTGTAAAAATGAGGCTAACAAAAAAACAACCCGAAAAATTCAGGTTGTTTTTGCACAATACATTTTCAATTCTCATAATGATTTATTCATCAAATAACGGTGTTGAGAAATATCTTTCTGCGGTATCCGGAAGAACGGTTACAACAGTCTTTCCTTTACCCAGTTTTTTGGCAAGCTTTAATGCCGCAGCTACATTGGTTCCGCTACTGATTCCGCACATCAGACCTTCCTTAGTAGCTAAATCTTTAGCTGTCTGAATCGCTTCTTCATCCGTAACCACATAAATCTCTGAATAAATATTCTGATTTAAGTTTTTAGGAATCAAACCGTCACCAATACCCATCTGAAGATGTGTACCAACAGTTCCGCCTGCCAGGATTGCAGCATTTTCCGGTTCTACTGCCCAAATCTCAATATCCGGATTCTGAGCCTTTAATACCTCACCAATTCCGCTGATGGTACCGCCTGTACCGATTCCGGAACAAAAGCCATCAATAGAATCTGCTACCTGTTCTAATATTTCAAGACCGGTATGACGTTTGTGAACCATAGGATTGGCAGGATTTTCAAACTGCTGAGGTACATAAACATTTGGATCTTCCTCAGCCATTTTTAAAGCTCTCTGCATACATTCATCAATACAAGCTCCGATATTACCTGCATCATGAACCAAAATAACCTCTGCTCCATAATGCTGTACCAGTTTTCTTCTTTCTTCAGAGACACTGTCAGGCATAATAATAATCGTTTTGTAGCCTTTTACTGCACCAACCAAAGCTAAGCCAATACCCTGATTTCCACTGGTAGGCTCTACAATAATCGAATCTTTATTGATAAGACCGTTCTTTTCAGCCTGCTTAATCATATAATAAGCAGTTCTGGTTTTAATAGAACCACCTACATTTAATCCTTCAAATTTTACTAAAACATCTGCACCTTCAGGATCCGCCATTCTGTTTAATCGGATAATCGGTGTCTGACCCATACAGTCAAGTACATTATCATATATCATTTTACTATCCTTCAATCTTTTCTATATTTTATGTAAAAACAGTCAAAAACTCTATTTCCACCTAAAATAGAATAACAAATATTAACTATTATTTCAAAACATTTTTACAAAATAAATGATTTAAGAATCCGAAACAATATTTTGAAGCCAAACACCTTTCTTTACCAGGATAAATCCAATGACAGCCTTGATGGAATCCGACAGCTGAACCAGTGCAAATACCCATAAAACGCCCAGGTTTGTATATCTGCTCAATACAAAAGCAAATACAACACTGACTACCCATATATACACACTGTCAAACAGGAAGGTAATAATCGTTTTTCCACCGGATCTTAATGTAAAATAACAGGCATGTAAAAACGCCCCTAATGGCATAATACAAGCATTAATCTGTATAAATCTGGTTCCCAGCATTCTGACAGAATCCGATGTATTGTATACCTTTGGAAAGAATGGTGCGATAAAAAACATGATTGTTGCGACAATACTGCAACAAAATACCGAAAATGCAATTAATTTGGTATCGGTATCTCTCGCCTTTTCCATTTCACCGGCTCCGAGAAGCTGACCTACTATAATAGCAACCGAATCCCCCAATGCAATAAATACAATATTAAATACATTATTGATTGTATTTGAAATATTGAGTCCTGCTATGACATCCAGTCCTCTGATGGAATAACACTGTACTAAAAAAGATATTCCTGCAGCCCAAAGCGTTTCATTCAGTAAAAGCGGCAATCCCTTTTTCACAATTTTTCCGCAAAGCTTGGCAGGTACTTTTAATGTTCGGTACAGACCTTTAACAAATGAAAATCTCTCTTCTTCTGACTTTTTCCATACAAAGTAAAGAATGATACCGCATTCCATATATCTGGAAATAACGGTTGCAATCGCAGCTCCTGCAACTCCCAGCTCAGGGAAACCAAATTTACCATAAATAAGTACATAATTAAGTACCAAATTCAAGAAAACTGAAAAAACGCCGGCCTTCATAGGCAAAACGGTTTCTCCGCACTCCCTTAATGTAGAACAATAAACCTGTCCCAACATAAATACAGGAAGTCCAAACAGCATTATTTTCAGATAATCCAAACCATACTTTAGGGTAAGTGCTGCATTTACGTCCTGACCTTCTCCGGTCAGATAGATTCCAATTAAATTTTGACCCCAAACATAAAATACGACGATGGCTGAAAAGGTCAAAAATAGTCCTAACCAAAACTTGAAACGAAAGGTTTGTCTGACTCCTTCAATGTCCTTTTGACCATAATACTGTGCGGTAAAAATACCGGCACCGGATACACCGCCGAATATACATAAATTGTAAACAAATAAAAGCTGGTTCACGATGGAGGCACCGCTCATGGGTTCTGTACCAATACGTCCAATCATGATATTATCCAGCATACCTACAAAATTGGTAATACCATTTTGTACCATCATCGGTACTGCAATCCCCAGTACCATCATATAAAATGCTTTATCACCAATTAATGTATTAAAAATAGTTTTCTTTTTTACTGCTATATTCATAATTCTCCTATTTTAAGCAATATAAAACATTCTTTGACGATAAAAAACGCCTGCATTACAAGAATGCAGGCGTAATAATCCTATCTGTTATGAATAAACAAATTAGTTGTTGATTAACTTGTCTTCTTCATTGTTCCAGCTGTAAAGCTTACGAATTTCTGTACCAACCTTTTCTGAAGGATGTTCAGCTGCAAGCTTACGCATAGCTCTGAAGTGAGCCTGTCCACCGGCTGGAGACATATCAAGAAGGAATTCTTTAGCAAAGCTTCCATCCTGAATATCTGAAAGAATCTTCTTCATTGCTTTCTTTGTATCTTCTGTAATACCCTTTGGTCCTGTGATGTAATCACCATATTCTGCTGTATTAGAAATAGAGTATCTCATTCCTGCAAAACCTGACTGGTAGATAAGGTCAACGATAAGTTTCATTTCATGGATACATTCAAAGTATGCATTTCTTTCATCGTAACCTGCTTCTACTAATGTTTCGAAACCAGCCTGCATTAATGCACAAACACCACCACAAAGTACTGCCTGTTCACCGAAGAGGTCTGTTTCTGTTTCTGTACGGAATGTTGTTTCAAGAACACCGGCTCTTGCTCCACCAATTGCAAGTGCATAAGCAAGTGCTTTTTCTAAAGCCTGTCCTGAAGCGTTCTGATGAACAGCTACTAAACAAGGAACACCCTTACCAGCCTGATATTCGCTTCTTACTGTGTGTCCAGGTCCCTTAGGTGCGATCATTGTAACGTCTACATCTGCAGGTGGAACGATCTGTCCGAAGTGAATAGCAAAACCATGAGCGAACATTAACATATTTCCGGCTTCAAGGTTTGGTTCGATATCTTTTTTGTACATAGCAGCCTGTTTTTCATCATTGATTAAGATCATGATAACATCTGCTTTCTTTGCAGCTTCTGCTGCTGTATATACTTCGAATCCCTGTGCTTCAGCCTTAGCCCAAGACTTAGATCCTTCATAAAGTCCGATAATTACGTGACATCCTGATTCCTTTGCATTTAATGCGTGAGCATGTCCCTGGCTACCATAGCCGATAACTGCGATTGTCTTGCCTTCTAAAGCTGCAAGATTACAATCTTCCTGATAATAGATCTTTGCATCCATTGCCATTTTATTTGTCCTCCTAAAATTATGATTGTTTGTTTATATGGTTAAGTTACCCTCTGATAACTTTGCCTTCTATAAGTATGTTACGTTGTCAGTACCACGGCCAAGTGCTGCAATACCTGTACGAGCAAGCTCGACGATTTCATAACCGTCTAACAGTTTAATAAATGCATCAATTTTTTCCTGATTACCGGTAAGCTCACACATAACTGAATCAGAACTTACATCAATAATCTTTGCACGGAAAATATCTGCAATTGCAATAATTCCCTGTCTCTTTGTTGCATCTGCTAAAACCTTAACCATCGCAAGTTCACGATATACACTGTTTTCCGGTTTTAACTCTTTGATATCCTTAACATCAACCAGCTTTGCAACCTGTTTTTCAATCTGCTCTAATACAACATCATCACCACTGGTTACAATAGTAATACGTGTATATTTTGGATCTGCAGTAACACCCGCAGTAATACTTTCAATATTATATCCTCTTCGACTAAATAATCCGGAAATACGACTTAAAACACCGGATGTATTATCTACAAGAAGCTGAAACACCTTTTTTTGCATGTTCGTATCCTTTCCATTGTCAAGACGATAGCTAAATCCCATCTTTTGCTATTTTATCAGTATTTATGCGTATAGTCAATGTATGATATTAGTTCATGCATGACATAACCACACGTTATCGCCAACGCGTCTGTTATTCGTTTTCACCGCATTTCATTAATGCCAACGTTCCTGTACGTGCGATTTCAACCACACTGATTCCCTTCATCATCTGAATTAACAACTGAATTTTTTCAGGTTCATCGCAAATCTGAATGGTCATATAATTTTTTGACATATCTACGATATCAGCCTTTAAAATATCACAGATTTCCATGATATCTTTACGATTATTACGATTGTATTTTACCTTCATAAGCATAAGCTCTCTGGAAATACTCTGTTCTTCGTGGAAGGTACGAACCTTAATAATATCAAGCTTTTTATTCAGCTGTTTTTCAATCTGTTCCAAGGTTCTCTGATTACCGCTGGATACGATGGTCATACAGGAAACTTCTTTATCATCGGTTTCACCAACTGCCAGTGAATCAATATTAAAGCAACGTCTGGAGAAAAGACCGGCAACCTTGCAAAGAACACCCGATCTGTTTTCAACTAAAACGGAATAAATTTTCTTCATGTCTTCTTCTCTCCTTTACTATACCAAATCCATCGGATCGATTCTGCACTCTAAAAGACAAGCATTTTCATCCTTCAGGAATGCATCAATAATCTGATCCATCTGATCGTTCTTTTCGATTAAGTAATAAGGCATATCATAAGCCTTTGCAATACAGCTTAAATCAGGGCTTCCTGTTAAGTCTACTACACTGTAATTATCCTTGTAAGTAAAATGCTGATACTGACGTACCATTCCCAAATAATTATTTACCAGTACAATTACCTTTGATTTAATACCGTGCTGGCGCATAGTTGCCAGTTCCATCATAGACATCTGGAAGGAACCGTCACCACATACTGCAATGACTTCTTTATTTGGTGCAATGTATTTCGCACCCATTGCTGCAGGAATGGAATATCCCATAGTACCCATACCGCCTGAGGTTAAGAAGTGTCCATCCTTGACGATATGATAACCGCAGGACCAAATCTGATTCTGTCCGACATCGGCTACATAAACTGCATCCTTTGGCATTTTCTTTGATAAACGTGTAATAAATTCTGCCGGATCTACAAATTCATCATTTGGTTTACGAACGCTTTCCATAGTTGCCTGGTAAAGTTCCAAATCATCCAGCCAAATCTCATAATTCCCTTTGATTTCCTGTTCAAGTAAATCCTGGAATATTGATTTACAGTCTCCAACCAACGGAATATGAGGACCTACGTTTTTACCGATTTCCGCCGGGTCTACATCAATATGAATTAAAGTCTTATTGTTGGTAATATTATCCGGCTGATTGACAGCTCTGTCTGCCACTCTGGCACCTACTAAAATCAGAACATCACATTCATTCATCGCACGATTGGCATATTTTTTACCATTATTTCCAACCATTCCGTAGTACAGTTCATCATCACTTGGCATTGCACTGATACCCATCATAGTAGATACAACAGGAATATTGAATTTATGAGAGAACTGTCTGAGTTCTTCTTTGGCCTGTGCCAAAAGAACACCGCCGCCCACGCATAAAAGAGGTCTCTTGGCATTATTGAGCTGAGTAACCACCTTTTTAATCTGCGCCATATTACCGTTTACAGTTGGCTTATAGGTACGAAGCTTTACTTCCTCCGGATATGAGAAATTGCGGATAGTTGCATTCTGAATATCAATCGGAACATCAATAAGTACAGGACCTTTACGTCCGGTATTTGCAATATGAAAAGCTTCTTTGAAAATACGAGGAATATCCTCTGCCTTACGAACCAGATAACTATATTTTACAAAGCTTTCTACAGCTCCTGTGATATCTGCTTCTTGGAAAACATCGCTTCCTAAAAGTTCGCTGTTTACCTGACCGGTAATACAAACCAAAGGAATACTGTCAGCAAATGCGGTAGCAATACCGGTAATAACATTCGTAGCACCGGGACCGGAGGTGACGGCACAGACACCAACCTTACCTGTGACTCGAGCCAGTCCGCTTGCAGCATGAGCTGCATTCTGCTCTGTACGAATTAGTAC
>JAZUKG010000151.1:0-3039 GCA_045643145.1 Lachnospiraceae bacterium
CAAACAGTTAATAGCCCCCAAACCAATCATCACAGGCAAAATTATAGGTATGATTGTTCTAAGTAATTGACAAAGCGCAAATTTTGCAACGATATCGTTTACCCTCGTCTGGTCAGCAAAATAGGAAAGCAAGAAAGCAATGATTAATCCATCGAAAAATTGGCGTGTTGACCGCGAATCCGCATTTTCAATGATGTAAATCAAAGTGCGAATTTCTGTGATATTACAGTTCTTTTCAAGAATTACTCTGGACTTTGACCTCTTCAAAATATGCAGGTCTTCCCATTGTTGAAAATCAACTGTTGTGTTATCCGAAACCGGACTTATTCTGTTTTTCTCTCTTTCACATTTTATTTCTTCGCCATTTGCATTTTGCCCTTTAACTGACAATACTGCATTATCTGAATCTATAGAATAGTCAACCGGTGGTGCAAAATACCAAGTAAAATCCGGCGTCTTTTCAATCCCAGAAAGCGTAATACAGAATTCACTTCGTTTTCCCAAGACACTTTGCTTCAAGGTAATATGACATTTAATCCAGTTAATATATTCGATTCCATCACTGGAAGCATGAGGATTAGATTTCAGAGTAAAATTATTTTCGATTTTTTCAAATACTCCTTTTGTGACAACGCACCGTTCAACCGGATATCTCTGATTATCAATAAAGTAGAATGGTGTAAGATCACGACTTTTTTCCCCCACTCTTAGGTTTTCAATTTCCGTTTCATTCTCTATATCATATAAATTCTTAATCCGACTCTTTATATCCTCTGTGTCGCTCAATAATTCGGTGTTTCCCCAAAAGCTACTGAACTTATCAATTTGATCTAATAATTCAGCAGTCATATCTGAAAATTCTATATTTTGTATCGGGCTTATTGTTTGATTACCTTGCTCGATGCCCTGCTCATTTGGACATGAAAAATCGAAATTTATCTCTGTCTGCTCTCCTTGTTTATAAGATGGATACGTCTTCGGAGGCTCGCCGTCTTCCTTTGCATATCCTCCAAACACCGTTGCTAAGAAAACATCAAGTATTTTTCCTGTTTTATCGAAAAATACCATGCAGAAAAATTTGCGTAGTTTAATTGAATAATATTCAGTCTCTGCTGTTATTTTCAAGTTTAGTTTATCCGCCATTTGTGCCACGCTTCTTTCTTTTTATGGCATTTGCTATGTGTCTGTAAAAATCTTACGGAGTTCCGAAATGGCTTTTTTCGGAAACCTCCGATTAATTCCGATCATCGGGACGCTGATGTTCCGTGCATTCAGTTCGTCACGTAACGCCTGTATAAAAATTCCGGACCGGTGTACCGTTCCCCGACCCGGACCCATATAGATATAAGATACCGCACAGGATGGCGAGTGTTCGACCCCCATTATGGCAACGGAATAGCCATGTGTAATCAAGTCCTGAATCTGAGCTGCCACCTCATGTGCCAGTTTTTTTGAATGCTCCACATAGCCGGGAAGCTTTTCATAGAAGCTTACCCCATGCGGCTTTCTTCCCATTCCGGAATGCGGACTTTGAAACGAAGTCTCGGAACAGGGCATTTGTATGACAGATATTTCGTTTTGCTGGAGATAAGACCGTATCTCTGTATTCCACGCGGTTTTGTTTTCATCGAACTTTGCCTGTAAAATCGGACACAGAAGACACGCGGGGACAAATACAACGAATTTATTTTGTAAGCTCATTGTAATTATCTACTCTAATCAAATAGCTCCGCGCTTTCGCACAATTTTTATCCATATAGTCTTCGGCAGTCTGAAAATATAAAAGATTTCTCTCCTCTATCCTTGGCAGAATCTGATTATCATAGTATTTTTCTACGCTCTCCACAACGGTTCCATCGACGCTGCCACGGACGGGAACCCCGATCATGCACTTCGGCTCATAAGTCTTGCTGAGAAAACCGCGGTGCAGCAGTTCATGGTCTCGAGTTAAATCGTCCTTCAAATCGTAGACGGGAAGCTTATGCTGCATCCCGACTGCTTCAACTAAGCTTTTCAGTCTTTTCTTTGCCATTCCCGGCTTTTCAATTACAAACTCCTGATCCTCCCGACCGCCCTCGGCAATCACACCGGCATGGTGAATATAACCCAGCCAAATCGAATTAATATACATACTCACTCTGCATATCAGGCAATGGAACTGAGAGGGGGTCAGACCGGGGTATTGCTTCGCCAAGTCCTCAGGTTTTATATTAAAATAAGGAAGGAAAAACTCACGAATCGTACTGCTGATATCATAAACGCCTAAGTATTTAGCCCGTGATTCACCATAGCGCTGGGTGATACGGTTTGCGACAGTCTTCGCGTTTTCGGATTGGCAGGAACAGCCATTGTCAAAAGTCACCATGTTCAAATGATAATCGGGGTTTTCATCCATTAAATAGCAGGCGGATAAAAAAGAGTCACGCCCACCCGAAAGCATCAGAATAATCTCATTTGGATTTAATTCGATTTTTTCTAAAGACAAAACAACCACCCCAAACACAATATTTGACACGGAAACTACAATTTCTCACGGTACTTCTACTATCCATAATAGCAGGTTATCATTGTTTGCTTGCCCTGTCAATAGCATATTATTCAAATTTCATTCAGTACATTCACATTTTCTCCCCCGTAAATCGTAACCAATCCGTGAACACTCCCATATTCCCTTGCAAATTTTCCCGTATAGATTATAATAAAGAAAAGTGTTCGGCAATAAAAGGAGTATCACCCGTGAAAACCCGTCTGATTGTGGCGGCCATCGGCCTGCCGCTTCTGATCATCATTCTCTGCTTCCTGCCCTACCCCGCCACGACGATTCTCTTCGCGGTGGTGAACGTGCTGGGAACATGGGAGCTGTACCACATCCTGCATATCGAAGCCCGCGTGGGTGCTATGGCGCTCACCATGCTCACCGGCGCGGGTATGCAGTTCCTCATCTGCACCACCGGCTACTGGCGCTGCTATATTCTCTGTCTCCCCTTCCTGCTTCTTCTGTTTCTCTGCTGGATCGCATATTATGAGCAGGAGCAGTCC
>JAZUKG010000152.1:0-4013 GCA_045643145.1 Lachnospiraceae bacterium
TTCATTCTGGACAGGAGCGGTTCAATGTCAGGGCTTGAGGCAGATACGATCGGAGGCTTCAACGCAATGATCGAAAAGCAGAACAGAAGTGAATATTTACGACAAATACGGCAGAAATATTCATTGACAATGTGCTTCGCAAAAGCTATACTATCGTTGAAGAAAAAAACCGAAACTGTCAAAAAAATTCAGCACAAAAAGAGACGGGGGAATGCTAGTGGAAATTAGACGAGACACATATCTCCAGCAACTGACAGATAAAAGAAACGATGGTATGATCAAGGTTATTACAGGTATTCGCAGATGCGGCAAGTCATATCTCCTGGACCCATTATATAAAAACTGCCTGTTAGCGGATGGCGTTCCTAAGGATCATATAATCAAGTTCGAATTTGATCGCGCAATAAACAGAAAATATCATTCTGACGCAGAATTACTGGAACGGGATATTCTGTCATTAATGAAGGATGATGACACCTACTATGTGTTATTAGATGAAATCCAGCTTGTAGAAGGGTTTGAATTTGTAGTAAGCGGATTGCTGCATGAAACAAATATTGATATTTATGTTACGGGAAGCAATTCCAGGTTTTTATCCACAGATATCATAACAGAATTCAGAGGCCGGGGCGAACAGATTCATGTAAACCCACTTTCTTTTTCTGAATTTTATCCGGCAAGCGGATACGATAAACATGATGCATGGAATGAGTATATTACATATGGTGGAATGCCTTTGATCTTGTCGAAAAAGAATGATGCTGAAAAATCACAGTACCTTAAGGACCTCTTTGACCGGACTTATTTTTCCGACATCGTGGAACGAAACGGGATAAAACGGCTTGATATCATGGACACTATAGTCAATATCCTGGCATCTTCTGTAGGATCCTTAACAAATCCTCAAAAAATATATGAGACATTCAAAAGCAGCGGAGAAAAGGAACTGTCAATAAATACTATTAATTCTTATCTTTCTTTTCTGGAAGATGCATTTATTGTAAAGAAAGCTCTTCGTTTTGATGTGAAAGGAAGGAAATATATCAATACACCTCAAAAATACTATTTTTCCGACCTGGGTCTTAGAAATGCAAGATTAAATTTCAGACAGCAGGAAGAGTCTCATTTAATGGAAAATGCAATATACAATGAACTGATCAAAAGAGGTTTCAATGTAGATGTGGGAGTAGTGGAAATAAGAGAAGGCAACAAACGCGTTCAGACAGAGGTTGACTTTGTATGCAATCTTGGCGATAACAGGTACTATATCCAATCTACGCTGAATCTGTCTACACCTGAGAAAACACTTCAGGAATCAAGATCGCTAAATCATATTCCGGATAATTTCAAAAAAATAATTGTGGTAAAGGATTATATAAAATCATGGAAGACAGATGATGGAATTCTGGTCATCGGAATAATGGATTTTCTGTTGGATGAATCAAGTATAGAAAAATAATCCGAAAAAGTGGTGCTTCTTTTGCATAGAAGCATTTCTTTTTTTGCGCGGTCAACAGGTTTATAGCTATTTCTCCTAAGATTTCGTATAATTATTAATAGCCTGCACCTATTACAGGTGAAAAATAATATTATCCACTGGTTTACGGAGGAAAAAATGTCAGAAGAACTGGTTCCCGTGGCTCTGCGCAGTATTTTCACTCTTCGCGATCCTTAGTGGATTCATTTTCAAGAAAAGATGACAAACATTACCAACCCCAAAAACATATTTACGATTCCCAATGCTATCACCCTGCTCAGATTATTGCTGATTCCACTCTTTATCTGGCTGTATCTGGGCAAGGAGGCCTATGTGCCGGCTTTTTTGGTATATTTGGCTGCCGGACTTTTGGATCTTTTAGACGGAGAAATTGCTCGCCGTTATAATATGATCAGCGATTTCGGGAAACTGTTCGATCCTGTGGTAGACAAGCTTACACAAGTAGCCATATTCTTCTGCCTGCTCAGCAAATTCCCGAATATGCTGGTACTGCTTATTGTTCTCATAATCAAGGAAATCGCCACGGGAGTCATACATCTGCTGGCAATAAACAAAACAAATATGGTCGAGTCGGCAAAATGGCCCGGAAAACTTACGTCGCTGTCCCTCAATGTAACTGCAATGATACATATTCTTTGGAGAGATATCCCGGCGGGAATATCAAACATCATTATCGGAACCTGTATAGCATTTATGCTGTTTTCTTTTGTATATTACGGGATACGTAATTTGAGGAAACTATTATGAAAGAACTGTTAAGAATTGAACATTTATGCCGCGATTTTGAAACAGACAGTGGAACTCAAAGAATTCTGAAAGATATAAGCCTTGACATATACAAGGAAGATTTCACAGTCATCATGGGATCGAGCGGATCAGGAAAGTCTACATTTTTGTATGCACTTTCCGGGATGGATAATGTTTCCGGTGGCCATATCTTTTTTAATGATACTGATCTTACGACACTATCCTCAGATGAGCTTGCACTGTTTCGCAGGAAGCACTGCGGATTTGTGTTCCAGCAGATATGTCTCGTTGATTCGATGTCTGTTATGGAAAATGTTCTTGCTGCCGGACTTCTGAACAAGTGCGACAGGGATGCTCTTTTGGAAAAAGCCAAAGAGCTCCTGCTGTCGGTGGAGGTTGAAGAACATACCTGGTCTAAATATCCTTCACAGATCTCAGGAGGACGCGCACAGCGTGTAGGCATAGTAAGAGCATTGATAAATTCACCGGAGATTCTTTTCGCCGATGAACCCACAGGTTCTCTTAATTCAAAATCAGGAGCGGACGTTCTTGATCTTTTTACGCGCTTTAACCGCTCGGGGCAGTCTATCATTATGGTTACACATGATATAAAAAGTGCGATTCGCGGAAACCGTGTACTCTATCTGCGCGACGGAAAGCTGATTAATGAATGCAACCTGGGTAAATATGATGGTAACAATGGGGAAAGAATAAACAAGCTTAACGGATTTTTAGGTGACATGGGATGGTAAAAAATAAGTATGTAAATTTTGCCTTATCAAATATACGTCACTCTCCGGGGAGTATTGTTGCGATTGCATTGCTTATTATCATTGCATCAGCACTGTTAAACACGGCATTGTTTCTTTCTGTGGATTACAAGCAGAGCTTCATGCGCGAAAAAGAACGCTTAAGCGGTGAAGATATTGATTTGCTTTTTGCAGAGACTTCGTACGGTACAAATCAAAAAGATGATCTTGCAGATATATTGAGTGAAAACTCAGCTATCAGACAGTTTGAAATAGACGAATGCTACTCCGGCAGGGGAACCGTTGATTATGGTGATACATCGGTATTCAACAGCATTTCCCTGCTGCGCTATGAAGATGCAAAAAAGAAGCAGATAGGAAAATATGAGATTCTGGAATCCGATGGAGGAAGCGGCGCATATCTCGGCTATGTATTTAAAGTGGGGGCAGGCTATTCCGTCGGAGATACTGTAACTGTCACGATAGGCAGTCAAAGCAGATCTTTCAGAATAGCCGGTTTTTACAATAATATAGATACCGGTACAGTCAATTGCAGTGATACTGCGCTTTTATTAACTGACGACTGTTATGATGACATTGAAAATTTCGGAGCACCTTCATATCGTGTAAGTATACGTTTGCGTGATATGGGTAAGGCAGATAATATAGAATCCGTAGTAAATGAGGATGTATCCTCTTCACTGCCGACTCTATTGCTTCTTGCATCTTCTTCCATAAGGAAACTGTCAACCGCAAGGTATGTCACTACGACGATATTCAAAGCAATCATAGTCGTTTCCGCCATTGTAATCATTGCGGTATTGCTTACGATAATAGCGATCACGCTTTCAAACTATATACGCAGCAGTATCAAAAACCTCGGTATCCTTAAAGCTATCGGTTATACATCGAATATTCTTATTGTTTCTGTTGTATGTGAATTTATGGTCATTTCCCTGATCATGTCCATAGCGGGAGTTGCCGGTTCTTATTTACTGTTTCCTGCTATTAATAATGCG
>JAZUKG010000153.1:0-6117 GCA_045643145.1 Lachnospiraceae bacterium
ATCAAAATGTGAACCCAAAGACTCTTCAATAATCTGAAAAGCCTTATCATAAGACATACTATCCTTATAACAACGTTTACTTACCAGTGCATCAAATACATCTGCCAGCGCCATAACTCTCGCTTCAAACGGTATCTCTTCTCCTGCAATTCTTTCCGGATAACCGGCTCCGTTCCATTTTTCATGATGGAAATGAGCTACATTGACCGCTATACTTTTAAAGATTTCATCATCTGACTTTGAAAGTACATTTTCAATAATTCTCGCACCCTCTGCAGAATGTATTTTCATGATTTCATATTCTTCATCCGTGAATCTGCCCGGTTTTCGAAGAACAGCATCATCGACTGCGATTTTTCCCAGGTCATGCATCGGTGCGGCCTTTACGAGGGCTTTCCAATATGCGCGAGAATATCCCCGATACTTTTCCGTTTGAGAAAGCTTTTCTACAAAAACATTTATACAATCACTGGTTCTGTTAATATGCCCTCCTGTACTGTTGTCACGACTTTCTACCATGACCGCCATACCCTTAATAATAGAATTTTGAATATCATGAATTCTTTGATTCTTCTCAGCCAGTGATGTGGACATTTCATTAAAGGCATCTGCCAGTTCGCCAAAATCATCATTACTTATGATATTAACCCGATATCCGTAGTCCCCGTCCTTGATTCTCTGCGTTCCTGTTTTCAGTTTCTTGATTGGAGAACTAAAATAATCACTGAACGTCCATAAAATAACAAAACCAAAGGCTATTATGAATGCCAAAATGATAAATACAATCAAATTTACCTGGGGCGTTTTATTTCGAATCATCGTAATGATGGTTGTGGTCAAAAAGAAAACCGGGAAAATTCCTACGGAAAGATAAAAAACATGCACCAAAAAACGAACAGAAGGTTTCACATTGACATGATATTGACTCAAGTTACCCTCGGGAAACATTTTAGGCAAAACAATTTTTCTGTGAATCAAATCCAGTATAAAAAAAGCCAGCGTAAAGATACAAATGCATTCCTGTAAAATATTTAAAAATGACACAGTCCCGATTTCTGCTATATGAATATTGTATTTCATCTTTGCATATAGCAGAAACAAAAATTCCGTCAAAAAAGAAAACAGCCATCCCAAGGTACCAAATGCAGAATATACAAACGGCAAATTGATGACAAGATTATATTTCTTTCCTTTACTATATAAAACAATCAATAAAATCGGCATAGCAAAAGACAGGATACTCAAAATAGTGACCGCTGTATTATGATTGACCAGGAACTTTTCCCAGTTCAAATAATCTTCTGTCGCAGGCATCGGCATCCCACCGGATCTGGCCATCAGAAAACCCACAAAGTTTACGATTGCCACTACCGCTCCGTAGCTCCATGCAATCAGTTTAGCATTTTTATCTAACGTTCTTACTTTTGTTTCTGTACTTTCCATACTTATCCTTTTCTCTTTTGCATATATCATGCTTCTTCTCGATATCTTTGCAGTAAATTTTCAATCTGCGTATTCAAACTTCCCTTGAGTCTGTTTTCATCCTTTTCAATAAAACGTATCCACAAATCCACATCCTTATAACTGCGTGCTTTCTTTCTCTTTGAATACGCCTTCTTCTCTTCCTTTAATCGCATCTTTACCTGTACGAGTCGTTGTTCAAATAAAGGAATGATTACGTAGTACAATCTGTCATCTGAAAATGATAAATAACCGACCTCTATCCCCTTTTCATCCTGAAGATACAGTTTATGTTTGCTGATTCGTTTGGGAAATAAAGCTTCTCCTATCATCGTTTCTCCGTTTGTTTCCAGCATAGCATCAAAATGATAGGTCACAAAATCTCCTTTTTCCTGACTCTGATTTAAATGTTTCAGCGAGTACTCACCGTCCAAAAACTGTGCAGACAAAAGATACGAAAGCTCCGCCTGTACGCTCATTCGCTTCACCGTTTCCATTGAGAATCCGATTTTTTCATCTATTTCATCCAGGATTTCCTTGCTCAGCATAAACATGCTTTTCAAAAACATCGTAAAATCTTCATCTTCAATCCAATAATACTTTCCCTTTGCCACACAAATATCGCCCAGCTTTTCGCCGTCTTCATCCCTTAATTCATAATATATATTTCTGGCTCTGAACGCAAACGGATTTTCTTTTGCCTTCCAATTATTCTGTTCTTTCTTAGCTTTCGAGCTTTTTCTTTTCCTTCCGGAAGGATTTCGGCTCTGTAAGCCGTCCTCAATCTGATTCTCACAAAGATAAGCATACGCTTCATTTAGCTGCTGCGCCGAATGTGCATACTGTGCGTTTTCTTCTTGTCTAAAAGCTTTTGCATCAGGATGTACTTTTCGGATTAGTTGGCGATATTTCTTTTTTATTTCATCTATAGACGCATTCTCTTCTATTTCCAGAATGCGACAGGCTTTTTCTCTGTTCAAAATCCACCTCAAAACCTATGCTCTTCATTGATTGGTTTACAATCACAAAACACTAACTCGACTGGCGATATTATAATGAAGTATTCATTCAATTGTCAATATAATAGGTGTATAAGATTTGCTCTTATACACCCTCTTTTACTTAAAAATAGGTTCGTATCGCTTTCGCACCTCACGTACCACTTTATTTACATCATCAGTATCAATAAAGACATCATACTGATTTTCAATGCTTCCAAAGGTAACTACATCCTGAATGGAAGTAAAATCCTTCAAATATTTAATCATATTTTCTTTTGTAGCATTTTTGTTATATATCTTGATATACGAATATCCCAGATAATCCTTGGAATGATAGGTGATGACTCTGAGATGCTCGCTTACTCCGTCTTTTATTAATCGCTGATAAAACTTATCTATTTTTTCGGTCTGATCGAGCAGCATAAAATAGACGACTGCTTCATCATCCGGCAAAGACCTTTTTACATAGTTTCTGTGAGGTGAACTTCTCAGCTTTTGAACAAGTTCCCTATTAACCCTATCCTCCGTATCCTGATAATAAATCACCAGCATATCATCTATAATGACATTGGAATAGAAATTTAAACCTTCCTCTTCTATCAGGCGCACAACCTTTTGCGATGTATCCCGGGAAATGACATATGCCTTGATATACAAATGCTGCCGGGTATCATATAAAACCGCTCCGTTCATAGCGATAACCGGCAAAGATAACCTCACTTCTCTCATCGGTTCTATAATTGAAGCCGGAGTACGCATGGTCGATATCGTAAACTTCATTCCGTCATCAATCATTCGGTTCAGTTCGACCTTGCTAAACGCACTCAGGGACTCCCGCGAATCCAATAGCAATCCATCTAAACCGGATATAAAAAGAGTATTTCGATTGGGGTGAAAACAAAGTCGAATATCATTTACCATTATTCCGACCAAAATACCGATCATAGTATCCAAAAATCGATTCCAGGCAAACATATACGGATTGACATCCCGAACATGATTTACCACAATACTCAAAAATACAACGCATGAAAAATAAGAAGCCTTCTTTTGCTTTAGCAGCACCGTAGTATATAACACTACAACAATCATTAGTGAAATTAACATTTCACCTACGAAGGTACCCCATTTATCCATACGAAAAATGACAGGACTGATCAATAAATAAATCAATCCGTAAACCGCTCCTATAAGTGTACCTATCGTTCGTTGGATTGCATTTTGCTTGGTATTGGAACGATACATCTGTATACACCACAGTGCAGCTAATTGAGAATAAAATACCATTCCCTGACCCGCTCTTAGCAGATTGACAATATAACATATCGCAACCGCTAACGCAGATTTTATAATACGCATTCCGATTCCCGGAACCCTTACTCTTTTTCTTTCTGTCATAATCAGACTCTTTCTGCTAATACCTCATACTCATCGATATGCTGTCCGACATACTTATACGCAGGACGAATAATCTTGTTGCCGTTTAACAATTCCTCCAGACGATGTGCACACCATCCCGGAATACGTGCAATCGCAAAAATAGGAGTAAACAGTTCCTCCGGAATTCCCAGCATGGTATATACAAAACCACTGTAAAAATCCACATTCGCGCATACATTCTTGTGTACCTGATGTTTTTCCATAATCAGCTTGGCAGAAAGTTTTTCCACACGCTCGTAAAAACGGAATTCCTCTTCCAGTCCCTTTTCCTCAGACAATTTTTTTGCATATTCTTTTAAAATCACTTCTCTCGGATCGGACAATGTATAAACCGCATGACCCATTCCGTAAATCAGGCCTGACTGATCAAAGGCTTCCTTGTTCAAAATCTTGATCAAATAGTTTTGAATTTCTTCCTCATCTGTCATATCAGAAATATTGGCCTTGATATCTCGGAACATATTTTGCACCTTCAGATTGGCCCCGCCATGTCTGGGACCCTTTAACGAGCCAATAGACGCAGATATAGAGGAATAGGTATCCGTTCCTGAGGATGTCACTACATGCGTCGTAAATGTGGAATTATTACCTCCTCCATGCTCCGCATGAAGAATCAATGCAATATCCAATACCTTTGCTTCCAGTTCAGTATATTTCCCGTCAAAACGCATCATCTGCAAAATATTTTCAGCCAGAGATAACCCTTTTACCGGATTTCTCATTTGCAATGATTCATTCTTTCGGAAATGACAATAGGCATTATAGGAATATACAGCAATTAGCGGTAGCTTATTAATTAGCTCCAATGACTGTCTCAACACATTCATAGGTGAGATATCATCCGGAATCGAATCATAGGTATACAATGTCAAAATACATCTTTGCATGGCATTCATAATATTTGAATTGGATGCCTTCATAACAACATCTCTGGTAAATCGATTGCCCAGAGTTTGCATCTTTTCCATGACAATCAAAAAGTCTTTAAACTCTGCCTCGCTCGGAAGCTTTCCAAACAATAACAGATAGACGATTTCTTCAAATCCAAAGCGTCTTCCCTCCAGGCCCTGAATTAAAACATTCACATCATATCCCTGGTAGTACAATCTGCCGTCTGAGGCAACCTGTTCTCCGTCTACCACTTTATAAGCAGATACATCCGATACCTCTGTAAGTCCGGTTAATACGCCCTTTCCGTTTGAATCTCGAAGTCCTCTTTTGACATCATACTTCGAATATAATTCCTTATCAATTCGATGATTTTTTAAAAGTTCTGAATTTAATGCTTCAACCAGACTCTGAACTTCTCCCAGTTCATCGAAATTGAGCATTTCATTAAATAATTCACTCGTATCCATTCTCACACCTCCATATATAGAAAGGGGATTCGCCTCAGACGAACCCCCTTGTTCACACCATTGAATATATCTATAAAAAACAAAAAAGGTACCGGGGATTTCCCAGCACCTTTGCTTTCTATATTTATTTCTTTTATCACACTAAAACTTTCAAGTCAAGAAAAATAGAAAAACGCACGTAAAAGTGTATCTTTACGTGCGTTTGCGTGGACTAGACGGGAGTCGAGACCTTGCTCAAACTCTCGCGAGCCCCTATTTTAGCCACTTTCAAGTGTTCATTTTTTGATTTGACACCATTTGACACCGATTAAGTGTCAAAAAAAATAGTTACCTTGTTAACAGATGACTACTCCACACATCGCCTGAGCCTGCTGTTCCTGTAAAACATGGATGTATTTCGTATAGGTTACTGTAACATTTGCGTGTCCCATAACCTTACTGACTACCTCAATAGGAACTCCTCTTCTCAGCATTGTCGAGCCAAATGTATGCCGCAATGTATGAAGCGTAACATGTCTCTTGATACAAGTCTGACTTGTTAAGCGATCAAGACTTCTTTGCATGTTTCTTGCAGTATTTCTTGTTCCTGTTCCTGTGCTACAGAAAAAGCTTGATTTAATACCTCTTCTTTTATCATATGCCTTCAGTTCGTTAAGATAGCCTATCACCATTTCATTCAACATCAAAACACGAATTCCCGCACTGGTTTTTGGTGACTTCTTCAGCCTTGCTCCATACGACGATGAATCATCTTTCACGAACATGACATTACTCTGAATCGTTTTATTGATGACTACCTTTTTCTCTTCCATGTCAAAGTCATCCCATTCTAGAGCCAATGCTTCTCCAACACGAAG
>JAZUKG010000154.1:0-11382 GCA_045643145.1 Lachnospiraceae bacterium
AAACGCAGTTGGATACTTAATGCAGAAGGAAATCGACTTCCTTGGTAATGCAGTAGAAAATCCAGTAAGACCTTTCGTAGCTATCCTCGGTGGTGCTAAGGTTGCTGATAAGCTTAATGTTATTGATAACCTTCTTGAAAAATGTGATACACTTATCATCGGTGGTGGTATGGCATTCACATTCTTAAAGGCTCAGGGTTATGAAATCGGAAAATCACTTTGTGATGATGAAAAGCTTGATTACTGTAAGGAAATGATGGCTAAGGCTGAAAAGCTTGGTAAGAAGTTACTTCTTCCTGTAGATACAGCAGTAGCTGACGGATTCCCAAATCCTATCGATGCTGAAATCGCTGTTGACTATGTAGATTCTACAGCAATCCCAGCTGACAAAGAAGGTCTTGATATCGGACCTAAGACACAGGAACTTTTCGCTACAGCAGCTAAAGAAGCTAAGACAGTAGTTTGGAACGGACCTATGGGTGTATTCGAAAACCCTACACTTGCTAAAGGTACTATCGCAGTAGCTAAGGCACTTGCTGAAACAGAAGCAACAACAATCATCGGTGGTGGTGACTCAGCAGCAGCTTGTAACCAGCTTGGTTTCGCTGACAAGATGAGCCATATCTCAACAGGTGGTGGAGCTTCTCTTGAATTCCTTGAAGGTAAAGAACTTCCGGGTGTTTACGCAGCAGACGACAAGTAAGATATGTTAAAATTATAAGCAGATTATTACGAGTAAAAGTGACTTATATAAGCTTGCTTGATATAAGTCACTTTTATGAAGTAGAATGTGCAGGTACTGCACATCGCAAATATATTTGCGATAATCTGCGACAATAGACTGCGGTAGTACGTAGTTGTATCGCCGTAATAATAATGAATAGGAGAATATTAAAAATGGCAAGAAGAAGAATTATCGCTGGTAACTGGAAAATGAACATGACTCCAAGCCAGGCAGTAGAACTTGTTAATACTTTAAAGGATCTTGTAGTAAATGATGCAGTTGACGTTGTTTACTGTGTACCTGCAATCGACATCGTTCCTGTAGCAGAAGCTATCAAAGGAAGCAATGTTCAGCTTGGTGCAGAAAACTTCTACATTGAAGATAAGGGTGCTTTCACAGGTGAAATCTCAGCTCCAATGTTAAAAGAAGCTGGTGTTAAATACATCATCATCGGACATTCAGAAAGAAGAGATATCTTTGGTGAAAACGATATCCTCATCAACCAGAAGGTTAAAAAAGCATTTGCTTCAGGTCTTACACCAATCCTTTGCTGTGGTGAATCTCTTGCTCTTCGTAAAGCAGGAACATACACAGAATGGATCAAGAGACAGATTACATGGGATCTTGACGGCGTAACAGCTGATCAGGTAAAAGAACTTGTAATCGCTTACGAGCCAATCTGGGCTATCGGAACAGGTGAAACAGCTACAGCTGATCAGGCTGAAGAAGTTTGTGCTATGATCCGTGAAACAATCGCTGCTTTATATGATGAAGCAACAGCAGAAGCTGTACGTATCCAGTACGGCGGATCTATGAATGCTGGTAACGCTGCAGAACTTTTAGCTAAGCCAAACATCGATGGTGGTCTTATCGGTGGAGCTGCATTAAAGCCAGACTTCGGTCAGATCGTTAATGCATAATTCATAGTGAATTAAAATAAAAAAATATAGGAGAACTACTTCATAGTGAGGTAGTTCTCCTTTGTTTTTTTCATGACCTTTTGTCGTGGGGTTTGCCGGCAGTTTTTTTATTTATCTATATGCTCAGCCAATTCTTCCTGGTAGCCTGCCATAATAATACCGGCCGGTAATGCGACAACAGCAATACCTAAAATAGCGGATATCATGGTTATGAGTTTACCTATTTCACTGGTAGCATATACATCACCATATCCGACAGTGGTTAAGGAAACGGTTGCCCAGTAAATGGCATCAAACATAGTCGGGAAGGTCTGTGGTTCTGCATTAAACATAACCAGAGCAGAAACGATAATATAGGCCAGTGCAAATACCAAGACCGTAAGTAAGCTGTCTTTTTGCTTTTTAAAGACACTCACCAAAAGTTTGACATTTCTGGAATATCGGAAAGATTTAAATACACGCAGAACTTTAAAGGTGCGCATCAATCGAAACAGTTTGAGTACACGGTAGCTCTGAGCAAATACTGTCAGTGAAGGCAGGATAGACAAAAGGTCAATGATTGCCATCGCTGTAAATGGGTATAGAATAAAGGATTTTGCTCCTTTTTTGAGTTTAAAATCAGCAGTAATCAGTCTTAATATATAATCGATAACAAAGATGATGACAGTTATCTGATCTATTTTCAATAAGGTTGAACTTTGATAATGAAAGCACAGCGGTATGATGCTGACAACAATAGTGATGATCATAAAAACAGCATATATTTCATCGATGATACCGTTTTCTCTGTCCACCTCAACGATTTCAAATATTCTTTTTCTCATTAAGAAATATCTCCCTTCTTAAATACAGAGTCTCTGCTTATTTTACTTTATTTTTTGACGGAGTACAATTCAAAAAGTAAGGAGTTGACTATACATATCATCATTGCTATAATTCTATATGTAGTTTTGAAATCTACATAAGATAGAAATATATTCAATATAGTGTTAGACGGGAGCAGATATGGCTTATCAGATTATTTCCGACGGTTCCTGTGATTTGGGAACAGAAAGAGCAGCAAAGTACAATACCAAGGTGATACCATTTTATGTATCATTTGACCATGAAACCTATAAAAAAGAAATAGAAGAGGTACCGGTAAGGGATTTCTATCAGGAAATGGTAGACTATGCAGACGTTTTTCCAAAATCCTCCATGCCATCTGTACAGGATTTTTTATCCGCATTTGAAGAATGCGTCTCACAGGGAAAGGATATTATTTGTATCTGTATCACCACGAAATTAAGCGGTGCCTATAATTCGGCAATGACAGCAAAGGAACTTTTGTTAGAAGAATATCCGCATGTAAAAATAGAAGTGTTTAACAGTATGCTGGCTACTGTACTTCAGGGACTTTTTGTTCAGGAAGTATATAAAATGCAGGAAGCAGGTATGTCCTTTGAGGATACTGTAAAAAGGATTCGTGAAATTATCCCGACGGGAAGAATCATGTTTACCGTGGGTAGCTTTGATTACCTGATAAACGGTGGCAGAATCGGAAAACTGATGGGTTCAGCTGTAAAAACCATGAATATTAAACCATTAATCCTGTTTAAAGAAGGAGAGATTTTCCCTGCCGGAGTATTCAGAAACCGTGAAAAGGGAAAGAAATCTCTGATTGATATGGTAAAAAGACATTTTGCTAAATCCGGAGAAAATCCGAACGATTATGTATTTAATATAGGATATGGATATGATTTAGAAGAGGCAAAGCGTTTTCGCGAAGATTTACTCAGTTCTTTATCCGAGTATTCCAATGTGACAGAGGCGGAACTTCTTCAAATCGGAGCGACAATTGCCGTACATACAGGACCATATCCGATAGGTATTACATTTATAAAAAAAGCCTTCACTAATTCTTAAGAGAAAACTAAACAGTTTTCTCTTTTTTTCTTGCTAAAAAAGGGGTAAGATATCATCTAGTGATAAAGAAAAGGAGAATTTTTATGACAAAGCAAATTGTAAGTAAAAAAGTAATGTTATGGCTGGCAATCGCATGTATGCTTTTCCTGCCGGGAGTGAAAGTATCGGCTGATGTGGTAGCCCTTCCTGCTCCAAAAGATGCGATGCAGACCGTTTCAACAGAAACCGGAGCCAAGGTTAGTTGGAGTAAGGTAAATGGTGCAAAATCTTATGTGTATTCCATTTCAGCAGACGGAAAGACATTTTCGCAGGAGACTCTGACCGGAAACAACGGAACCGATACTTTTGTAAATTATATAGATGAAAAATGGACACCGGGAACAGACCGCGTTATGAAAATACGTGCTTATGACGGAAGCAAATACAGTGATGCAGTGCTGGTTAAAATGGCAAGTGCACCAAAAGCACCTCTTACATTAAAGCAGACAGCAGCAGAGACAGGTTCTATTTCTCTGAGCTGGACCGCTTCACAAGGGGCAACCGGATATCTGATTCGTTTCGGTACTACCAAAGAAACTGCCAAGGATTTCCAGACTGTAAAAACAACCGCTTGCAAGATTACAGGATTAAAAGCAGATACGGCTTATTATGTAGCCATTTATCCGATTCGTGCGGTATCCTCTAAATTCTATGCGTCCTTTGGATGTACAGAGCATTTCAAAGTCGTTACTACTGCAGATGCGGTTACAGGACTGACTTTGGCTGAGTGGGATGTTAAAGCAAATTTTGTTCAGGTTAAATGGATAAATACAGCGAAATACGAAACCGGATATGAGATTGAGATTTTATCTGCTGACGGAACAAAGAGTATTAAAAAATATGAAGCTGTAGGCAGAAGAACCAAAAGCAAATATTTTGCAACAAAGAAGATCAAAAACAAACCATTCCTTTACAGAGTTCGTACCTTTACGACTCTCAGCGGTGTGAAATCATATGGTGCATGGTCAGAGGCCGCGCTGGCAGTACCACAGGCAAATGTGAAGGCAGTCAAGGCCGGTAATACTTCTGTAAAGCTTACTTGGGATCAGATTGAAAATGCGACAACCTATGTCGTATACAGAGGAACTGTAGACGGCGGTAAGTTTAAAAAGATTGGTACTACCAAGAAAAACGAATTTATCGCAAAAGATTTAAAGGAGAATACAGATTATTTCTTCTATGTAAAAGCAAAGACAAAAATCGGATTAAAGAAGGCAGATTCCAACAAGGTAGAAACTACCAATGATATCAATGTATTTATTTGCAGAAATCAGGATACAGTAACCGAATAAATATTATTTCCACTTGAAAATGTTGCATTTTACAGCTATACTTGTACTCGGAATGATTACCGAAAAGCGGTATTATCACATAAAACACGAGAATAAAGGAGAAAAAGATGAGTAAAAAACCAGTAGTACTTATGATTTTAGACGGTTACGGTATTAACGAAGTGAAAGAGCATAACGCAGTCGCTTTAGGAAATACTCCTGTTTTAGATTCTTTAATGAAAGATTATCCATGTGTAAAGGGTAACGCTTCAGGAATGGCAGTAGGTCTTCCGGACGGACAGATGGGTAACTCAGAAGTTGGTCACTTAAATATGGGTGCCGGCCGTATTGTATATCAGGAACTTACCAGAATTACTAAAGAAATTCAGGATGGTACATTCTTTGAAAATCCTGCTTTAGTAAAAGCAATGGAAAATTGTAAAGCAAACGGAAGTGCACTTCATGCATTCGGTTTGTTATCAGATGGTGGTGTACACAGCCACAATACACATTTATACGGATTACTTGAAATGGCAAAGAGAAACGGCCTTTCTAAGGTATATGTTCATGCTTTCCTCGATGGTAGAGATACTCCACCTGCATCGGGAAAAGGATTTGTAGAAGACCTTGAAGCAGAAATGGCTAAAATCGGAGTTGGTGAAGTAGCAAGCGTTTGCGGACGTTACTATGCTATGGACAGAGATAACAACTACGATCGTGTTCAGCTGGCATATGCAGCATTAACACAGGGTGAAGGTCAGACAGCTGACAGCGCTCCTGCAGGTATTCAGGCTTCTTATGATATTGATGAAACAGATGAATTTGTAAAGCCAACTGTTATCGTAAAAGATGGCAAGCCGGTTGCAACTATTCAGGATAAGGACAGCGTAGTATTCTTTAACTTCCGTCCTGACCGTGCGAGAGAAATCACCAGAGCATTCTGTGATGACGATTTCAAGGGCTTTGACAGAGAAAGATTAGATTTAACATTTGTATGCTTCTCTGATTATGATCCAACTATTCCAAACAAAGATGTTGCATTCCACAAGATCGCAGTTACCAATACATTTGGTGAATGGTTGGCAGCTCAGGGAATGAAGCAGGCAAGAATCGCTGAAACAGAAAAATATGCTCATGTTACATTCTTCTTTAACGGTGGTGTAGAAGAACCAAACGAAGGTGAAGACAGAATCCTGGTTAACTCACCAAAGGATGTTGCTACTTATGACTTAAAGCCTGAAATGAGTGCTTATGAAGTATGTGACAAATTAGTAGATGCAATCAAGAGCGAAAAATATGATGTTATTATCATCAACTTTGCTAACCCTGATATGGTTGGACATACAGGTGTTGAAGCTGCAGCAATCAAGGCTGTAGAAGCAGTAGATGAATGCGTAGGAAAAGCAGTAGAAGCTCTTAAGTCAGTAGACGGTACTATGTTTATCTGTGCAGACCATGGTAATGCAGAACAGCTCGTTGATTATGAAACAGGAGCTCCATTTACAGCTCATACAACAAATCCTGTACCATTTATCCTGGTTAACTATGATCCTGCTTATACATTAAAGGAAGACGGATGTCTGGCAGATATCGTTCCTACAATTATCGAAGTTATGGGCAAAGAACAGCCAAAGGAAATGACAGGTAAATCATTATTAATCAAGAAATAATAACTGAATAGTATTTATAGTTCATTATGAGGAATAACTCCTATCTTTTTACAGATACTGAAATCAGTATCAAAAAGGATAGGAGTTTTTTTTATGGAAGAAAAAGATGATTCAATCAAATTGCTCAGAGAAACAAATTCAGGAATACAAATGGGAGTGCAGGCAATTGAGGATGTTCTTTTCCGAATTAAAAATGAAAAATTAAAACGAATTTTGGAAAGTTCAATGAAGGAACATCAAAGACTGGGTGATGAGACTCATGATATGTTAATCGAATACGGTGATGATATCAAGGAGGCACATCCTATTGTGAAAGAAATGTCTCGTATGAAGATAGAGGCTAAAATGTCATGGGATGAAGAAGATAAAACGGCAGCCGGACTCATAAGTGATGGTTGTCATATGGGGGTTAAGTCATTAAGTAAGTATCTTAACCAGTACAAAAAGGCAGAAAAGAAGGCAAGAGATATAGCAGAAAAATTGATTAGTATGGAGGAAAGCCTGGATATTAAAATGAGAGCATATTTATAATTATTTGGATATAAAAAGTATGTATATTTCGATATCGAAGGAAATAAAGCATGGTAATTCGCAATGGTAAGGGTAAATTTTGAAACGATGTTTTTCTATAATTAGAAGTAACAAAAGGCAAGGAGGCTTAGCAATGAGTATTACCGAACGAATCCAGCTATGCACACTCATTGAAAAAATGAATGACAATCAGGAATACAGTAAAAGACTTGGTGTAAGTAATATTTCCAAATACAAAGGAACTGAAATACAAAAAAGAACAAAAGAAATTTCCTATACAAAGGAGGAACGCGTATGATTACCTTATTCATTATTATGTTGTTAGCAATTCTTTTTGCATTATTCTGGGTAGGACTGAAATTAACAGGAGTAGTATTAAAGGCTTTATTGTGGTTAGTAGTAGCATTACCACTCGGATTAATCGCCGGAACAGTCGGTTTGGCATTGTGCTGTACCATTATCTTGATTCCTGTTGGATTAGCACTTATGGAACTGGCTTTATCTATCTTGATCCCGGTAAGAATTTAAAAAATACCCCTTGTTTTCCGTATTGACTTGTGTTAAAATAACATTTGTTTGTGGCAAAAGGATAACAGCCAACATTTAGGAGGTTAACAATGAGCGTTATCAGAATTATTTTAACAATTTTGTTTATTATCGATTGTGTCGGTTTAACAGTTATAGTATTAATGCAGGAAGGCAAGAGCGCAGGTCTCGGAACTATCGGCGGTGCAGCTGAAAGTTACTGGGGAAAGAACAAAGGTCGTTCAATGGAAGGATTATTGGTTAAGATTACAAGAGTCATGGCTATCTTATTTATCGTATTAGCTGTCATCTTAAATGTTAACAAATTCTAATCAATGTAGATTT
This sequence comes from Lachnospiraceae bacterium, assembly GCA_045643145.1. Lineage (GTDB taxonomy): Bacteria > Bacillota > Clostridia > Lachnospirales > Lachnospiraceae > SVFI01. Next base: position 7,931 of record JAZUKG010000154.1, read on the forward strand.
TTAAGCACTCTGTTTTTCAGGGTGCTTTTTTGATAATAAACAAAGGAGGAGTCAGCATGAGCAAAGCGAAAAGTTTTGATGAGCGTAAACAGTTAATTTACGATTTGGTCAGAGACGACTTATATGTTCCTATGAAGGAAAAAGAGCTAGCGATTTTCCTCCAGGTGGAGCCGGAAGATCGTCCCCAGCTAAAAATGATTTTAGAAGAACTTTTAAAAGAGGGATCCATTGAAATAACAAAGCGCGGAAAGTATAAAGTACCGGAAGTGGTTCAACTGATCGGAACCTTTATTTCGCATGAAAAGGGCTTTGGATTCATTGAAGTAGAAGGACTTACTGAGGATTATTATGTACCGAGAGAATGTGTTAACGGTGCTTTTCATATGGATCAGGTAGAGTTTCAGCTTTTACCTCCGGCTAGAGGAAAACGACGTGAGGCAAAGGTAGTGAAGATCCTTGAAAGAGGCATCAAAACCTTGGTAGGAACCTTTGAAAAGAGTAAAAGCTTTGGCTTTGTGGTTCCGGATATGAATAAGTTATCTTCAGATATCTTTATTTCAGCCAGCGATACCATGGGCGCAGTAAACGGACACAAGGTCGTAGTAAAGCTTTTATCCTACGGAGATGACAGAAAAAGTCCGGAAGGAAAAATTATAGAAATATTAGGTCATGAAAACGATCCGGGAGTGGATATCATGTCGATTATTAAGGCCTATGACATGGAAGTAGAGTTTCCCGAAAAGGTTATGAATCAGGCTGTCAGAGTATCAAATCCGGTGTCAGATCAGGACAGAGCCGGCAGACTGGACCTTAGAGATTTGATGACAGTTACCATAGATGGTGAGGATGCCAAGGATTTGGATGATGCGATTTCCATTAAAAAAGAGGGAGCATTTTATGAGCTTGGTGTTCATATCGCAGATGTCACAAACTATGTGCAGGAAAATTCTGCACTCGATAGAGAAGCGCTCAAACGAGGTACCAGTGTGTACCTGGTAGACAGAGTGATTCCGATGCTTCCGCATGCTTTATCAAACGGAATCTGTTCCCTGAATATGGGAGAAGACAGATTGGCACTTAGCTGTATTATGAAGGTGGATGAAGCCGGAAACGTAGTGGATTATAAGATTGCAGAGACTGTAATTAATGTAGATGAACGCATGAATTACAGTGATGTGAATAAAATATTAGAAGAACATGACGAAGCTTTGATGAAACGATATGAAAAGCAGGTTGACATGTTTGAAACCATGAAGGAATTATCACGTATTCTCAGACTAAAGAGAAAGAGCCGCGGCGGTATCGATTTTAATTTTGAAGAATGCAAGATAAAACTGGATGAAAACGGAAGACCACTTGATATCGTTCCGTATGAAAGAAATGTTGCGACCAGATTGATTGAGGATTTTATGCTGCTGGCAAATGAGACAGTAGCGCAGCATTTTTACTGGATGGAGGCACCGTTTGTATACAGAACGCATGACAAACCGGATCCGGAAAAGGTGAAAAAACTAGCAACCTTTATCAATAACTTTGGATACTCATTAAAGCTGACACAGGAAGAGATTCATCCCAAGGAAATGCAAAAGCTTTTGTTAAAGATTGAAGGATCGAATGAAGAAGGCATGCTTTCGAGATTGATTCTGAGAAGTATGAAAAGGGCTCAGTATCAGGATGTTTGTACCGGCCATTTTGGATTGGCATGTCAGTATTATTGTCATTTTACATCTCCGATTCGAAGATATCCGGATTTGCAGATTCACAGAATTATCAAGGAAAGTCTCAGAGGCCGCTTAAATGATGACAGAATCAGCCATTACAAGAGTATTCTGCCAATGGTTTGTAAGCAGTCGTCTACTTTGGAGCGAAGAGCAGACGAAGCGGAAAGAGAGACGGACAAGCTAAAGAAAGCGCAGTATATGCTGGATCATATCGGTGAAGAATTTGAGGGTGTAATCAGTGGTATTACCATGTGGGGAATTTATGTAGAACTTCCCAATACCATAGAAGGAATGATACGAGTTTCTGATATGAAGGATGATTTCTATGTATACCATGAAGAAAGCTACGAGATGGTTGGAACTGCCACATTAAACACTTATAAATTGGGTGATACAGTCAGAATCGTAGTGAAAAATGCAGATACTTTTATGAAGACGATTGATTTTGAAATTGTCACGAATTGACTTCACAAACAGGGGAAAATAAGATATACTACATTAGCACACAAAACGAAGGGAAGTGAGAGAAGTGGCAAAGGAAGCAATGAAGCTGGTAGCCAACAACAAAAAAGCATATCATGATTTCTTTATCGATGAAAAATACGAAGCCGGTCTTTCTCTTCACGGAACAGAGGTTAAGTCCCTGCGAATGGGAAAGTGCAGTATCAAGGAAGGTTTTATACGAATCGAAAAAGGAGAAGCCTGGGTGTATGGAATGAATATCTCGCCATATGAAAAAGGCAATATCTTTAATAAAGATCCGTTGAGACCAAAAAAACTTTTGCTTCACAAGGCAGAAATCATAAAGCTGGATGGTAAAATAGCTGAAAAGGGTTATACATTAGTACCGCTTCAGGTATACTTTAAGCAGGGAAAAGCAAAATTGGAACTGGGCCTGGCCAGAGGTAAGAAGCTTTATGACAAACGCCAGGATATAGCGAAAAAGGATATGAGAAGAGAAACAGAGAGAGAATTTAAAATTCGCAATCTGTAATCAAAAGCATAATACTTCCTCGGGAGTTTATGATATAAGGGCTAGTCAAGGTTTCGACGGGGGCTTTGCAGCTGGAGAAGCGAGTCGTATGGTAATGCGTTAAATGGCCAAATTAAAATTAAACGCTAACGAAAATTTAGCTTACGCTGCCTAATTTGGCAGTAGTCCGACCTAGAGCACTCACACTTTAGGACCCGGGCTTCATCTATGTGAGAAACGACGTATACAAAGCTTTGCGTATATGGGCGTATTATGAAGCTACTAAAGGTATTCGGTTGTTTGTTCCTGAATGCCGGAGGGAATGTCCAAGGATAAACTACACTCGTAGAAGGACAGGGAATGGGCTTTCGGACACGGGTTCGACTCAAAGATGATTGAATCGAGAAAAACGCCGAAAATCCTTTTAAATCAAGGGTTTCAGGGCTTTTTCATATTCGTCACGAGTCGTTTAAAACCGCCTAAAAACGGGTAAAATCGGGTGGTTTTGAGTCAAATCGGTGTCAAATCGGTGTCAAAAAACCCCTATTTTTCAAGGCCTCCGAGAGATGGCATGATAAAAAAATGTGCCATTTGCCGGAATTTGAAAAAAGTAGGTCAATTACAGTGGGGAAGATACATTATACAATTGAATATAGAAAATGGAATAGATGAATAATATGTACTAGGTAATTACCCAGAAATGGGTTATTATATATGTATAAGGGCTAGTAAAGGTTTCGACGGGGGATCCGCAGCTG
>JAZUKG010000155.1:0-60635 GCA_045643145.1 Lachnospiraceae bacterium
TGGGGGCTGGTGCTGGGGGTCGGAATCTGCCTGTATGAACTGATCAACAACCAGACACTTTCAAATAAGGGATATTTGTATCCGTTAATCCCGTTTCGTCCCAAGGCCCTAAAAAGACGTCTTTTGAGGAGACGAACCAGAGTATATTCTGCACCGAGAGAGCGAATATGATATATGAAATGCAAGTAGTATTCAAAACGATATGTGGTAGTAAAATACCACTTGGAAAGTAGAGAAGCTTGCCATGAACTTCTTTATATGTTATAGTAACTGTGTTTATACAGTATAGTGTTAAATTGTAACCGAGCTGTATAAATACAATAAAAGAGAAAAAAAGGAGTTTTGACATGTTTGATTTTGCAATTGTAACAGATTCTATGACAGATTTACCGGAGAATATTTTGACTGAAAATGAAATTGAAGTCATGCATTTGTCTTATACAATTGACGGTGAACATTATGAAAAAGGACAGCAGCTTGACGCAAAAGAGTTTTATGCGAGAATGAGAAACGGCAGTATGCCAATTACCTCACAGGTAAATCCTGAATATGCCAAGGAAGTGTTCCAAAGAGCAGGTCAAAAACATAAAAATATTTTGTGTATTTCGTTTTCTTCAGGACTGAGCGGAACCTATAACAGTGCATTGGTTGCAGCAAATGAGCTGATGGAGGAGGATCCGCAGTATCAGATTAGTGTAGTGGATTCACTGGCGGCTTCATTAGGCCAGGGGCTTATGGTTTATCAGGCGATTCAGCAGAGAAAAGAAGGTAAAACCAAAGAAGAAATCATGGCATTTATCAAAGAAAATATTGATCATTATGCGCATGTCGTTACGGTAGATGATTTATTCCATTTATACAGAGGCGGACGAGTAAGCAAAGCTTCTGCAGTAGTCGGATCTCTGATTCAAATCAAGCCTATAATCATATTAAACAATGAGGGAAAACTGATCCCTGTGGAAAAGGCAAGAGGTCGTAAAAAATCGCTTGCAAAGCTGGTAGATATGATGGGTGATCGACTTGAGAACTATAAGGGAACCAACGATGTCATCTGTATTGGCCACGGCGATTGTCTCGAAGAAGCTTTATATGTTAAATCTTTGATTGAACAAAGATTCGGCTTTAAAGAGTTTATTATCAATGAAATTGGTCCTACAATCGGAGCTCATACCGGTCCGAATGTAGTAGTTATTTTCTTTATGGGTGAATATAAATAGATTTTGTCTGTTTTTGTGTAACCAATTAGGGATTAAAATCATAAACTGATAAAAAAGCAATGAGGTTTGCAATGCAGTATTTTGATTCAAATCGCTTAAGTGTTGCCAAACAGGGCAGAAGACCGCTTGATGAATATCCGATCGGAATGACCTATGTGCCATTTCAAAAGATGGATCAGGTATATGAAAAGCTAGAAGAAGCATTTTGCGAAGGAACACTGTTTCCACAGCTAAACCAGCCTTTTTTAGGAAGGAGCTGTGAGTAATGGGATCTACAAATAAAAGCAAAGAGGTATTATTAAACGAGATTTCCATGATTGATTTTGCAGTTGTGGAAATGACAGAATATTTGGATACACATCCTGAGGATCAGGGAGCCTGTGACTATATTCTTTATTATACGAATCGTAAGAATCAGCTTATGAAAGAATTTAGTTATCAGTATTATCCGCTCAGAATCTGTGATACGGATTCTGTGTCACATAGTTGGAAGTGGACGAAGCAGTCTATTCCGTGGTAAATGCCGATAATTCGACTTTATATGTGAAAGGAAAGGAAGTATTCAAATATGTGGAGCTATGAAAGAAAGCTGCAGTATCCGGTAAAAATCAAATGTACGGATCCAAAGGCAGCACAGATTATTATCAGTCAATACGGAGGACCGGATGGAGAACTCGGTGCCTCAATGCGCTATTTATCTCAAAGATTCAGTATGCCGTATCCGGAGATTTCCGGACTTTTGACAGATATCGGAACTGAGGAATTGGGACATTTTGAAATGATAGGTGCCATTGTTCATCAGCTTACGAGAGATATGACAATGGAGGAGATAGAAAAGAGCGGTTTTGGTCCTTATTATGTGGATCATACCCTGGCGATTTGGCCACAGGCGGCAGGAGGCATTCCGTTTAATGCCTGTGAATTTCAGTCAAAAGGAGATCCGATTACGGACCTTATGGAAGATATGGCTGCAGAACAGAAGGCCAGAACCACATATGATAATATATTACGTATGGTAGATGACCCGGACGTTTTAGCGGTCATTAAGTTTTTAAGAGCCAGAGAAGTAGTGCATTTTCAGCGTTTCGGAGAGGCTTTGAGAATGGTAAATGATAAGCTGTCGGAGAAGAATTTCTATGCCTTTAATCCTGAAATTGATCTTTGTAAAAAGGGTGAATAGAGGTATAAAATGCTTTGGATAGTTTGTACAGAAAATAAATGATATTTTGTATAAAATCCCTATTCCATTCCACGCTTGTGGAGTAATAGGGATTTTTTTGCGAAGAATAAAAATATTAAAAGAAATAACGACCAATTTTTTGCCAAAAGTTTGTATATTGTGTTTACAAAAAATGGCTTACACATTATAATGAATTATGATATTATGTATTTAGAAAAAGTGTGAGAAAAATTTGGATATAGGAGTGAAAATTTATGAAGTGTTTAATTTGTGGAAGCGAATCTTCAAATGAGGTTTGTAACAAGTGTATCCGACTTGAGAAAATTTTATATCAAAAAGAATGGCAGGCAAAGGAAGGCATGCTGATTAAGAAGGCAGAAGACTACCGTGTTGTAGTTTCTAACCTGAGAATTAGTGGTAGATTGGCTATCAGTGACAATCCAAGAGGAACTAATTCCAGAATAGATAATGTTTCGCATTACCTTATGAATGTTAAAGAATGTTCACAGGTTCAGTATGGCGGAAAGAAAACATTAATGGTTACTTTAGTCAGTGTAGGAGCAAATGCATATACAAAGTATTTATTCCTTCCTGGATTTGAAGAAGGTGACCAGTTTGTAAATGCTATTTTTGATGCTAAGAATAAGGCTGCATCTATTACAGACCGTATTCGTCAGAGCAATGGAATTCAGGCTGCTCCAACTACTGTTACACCAACAACAGCCAGCCCTGATTTCAAGGTAAATGTTGCACCAGCACCTGCTCCGGCACCATCTGCTGCACCAGCGCCTGCTCCGACATCTGCACCAGCACCTGCACCTGCTCCGACTGTTAACACAACTGATACAGTAGCATTAGCAGGAATCGCAGAGGATATCTCAGAATTTGAAACAAAGATCAAGAAGCTGAAGGTATTACGTGATAACGGTATTCTTAGTGATGAAGAATATGAAGCAGAGAAGAAAAAACTGGTAAGTATTTTCTAATAAAATATCAGAGCTGCCTATTTGGCAGCTCTTTTTTCGGTTGTAAACATTCAATCCGGGTAATACTATTTAAAGTGATTATCAATACGTATGGAGGATTAAATGAGAGGAATTAATACAGAGGTCCGCAAGGTCCGTAAACGTGTATTTACAGAAGTCGCAAATTTAGCCTACTATTCAGAAAATCTGATAGATGATATGGAAGCTCTGCCATATAAAATGGTAGTGGATGACAATGAATACTGGGAAAGTATTTACAGAGAACGTGCTGTAGTCAGAGAGCGTATTCGTCTGGCTATGGGGATGTCACTCAGGCCTGAGCATGCACCTGTTCATGTCACTCAGGGTGTAGAAGAAAGTAATATCGCAGAAAAATATTATGAACCGCCTCTTATGCAGGTTATTCCTTCTGCATGTAACGCATGTCCTGAGAATACCTACGAGGTAACCAATAAATGTATGGGCTGTCTGGCTCATCCTTGTAACGAGGTTTGTCCGAGAGGCGCTATCGTTATGAAAAACGGTCGCTCTATCATTGATCAGGAAAAATGTATTAAATGCGGTAAATGTAAGTCTGTATGTCCTTATGATGCGATTTCTCATCAGGTTCGTCCTTGTAGCGGCGCCTGCGGTGTAAATGCTATAAAGAGCGATGAGAAGGGTCGTGCTATTATTGATTCAGAGCTTTGTGTTTCCTGCGGTCAATGTATGGTTAGTTGTCCGTTTGGCGCGATTGCAGATAAGTCACAGATTTTCCAGTTAATCAGAGCCATGCAGTCAGGAAAAGAAGTCATAGCACAGGTTGCTCCTGCATTTGTAGGACAGTTTGGAAAGGATGTGACTCCTGATAAGTTTAAAACAGCATTAAAAGAGCTCGGCTTTGCGGATGTATATGAAACCGCAATTGGTGCGGATTTAGGTGCATTGGCAGAAGCAGAACATTATGTAAAAGAAGTAGCTACCGGGGAACTTCAGTTCCTTCTTACCAGCTGTTGTCCGTCCTGGTCAATGCTGGCAAAGAAATTTTTCCCGGAAACCATAGATAAGATTTCCAATGCTTTGACACCGATGGTTGCCACAGCACGAATTATTAAAGAAGAACATCCGGATGCCAGTGTGGTATTTATCGGACCATGTGCTTCCAAAAAACTGGAGGCTTCCAGAAGAACCGTCAGATCAGATGTAGATTTTGTTATTACTTTTGAAGAATTAGTCGGAATGTTTGAAGCCAAAGGTATTTTGCTCGATGAAATTCAGGCTATGGATGAAATGCAGGATGCAACCGGAGCAGGCCGTGGATATGGTGTGGCCGGTGGTGTTGCAGCAGCTATTGAGGAATGTATTCGTGAATATTATCCGGATACCGAGGTCAATATCGAGCATGCCGAGAGTTTGGCGGAATGTAAAAAGATGCTTATGCTGGCTAAAATGGGTAAAAAGAACGGCTGCCTGATTGAAGGTATGGCGTGTCCGGGAGGCTGCGTTGCAGGAGCCGGTACCAATATTGCAGTTGCACAGGCTACAAAGGACGTAAATAGCTTCAAGAGCGGATCCAAGGAAAGACTTCCAAAACTGAATGAAGAAAAATAAATATGATTTTCATATAGAATGAAAATAGGAAATCGTATTAAAATATGATAACTATGAGGAGAATATTATGGAAAAAATCAGAACCAGATTTGCACCAAGTCCAACAGGACGTATGCATGTAGGAAACTTAAGAACAGCATTGTATGCTTACTTGATTACAAAACATGAAGGCGGAGATTTCATTCTTCGTATCGAAGATACCGATCAGGAGCGTGAAGTAGAAGGTGCTGTTGATATCATTTACAGAACCCTGGAAAAAACAGGTCTTCACCATGATGAAGGTCCGGATAAGGACAAGGGTTTTGGTCCGTATGTACAGAGTGACAGACAAAAAAGTGGTATGTATTTAGAGTATGCCAAGAAGCTGATTGAAAAGAAGGAAGCATATTATTGTTTCTGTGATGCTGAGAGATTAGAGTCTTTGCATCAGACTATCACCACTGAAAATGGCGAAACCAAGGAAATCAGCGTATATGACAAGCATTGTCTTTCTTTATCTCAGGAAGAAATTGATGCAAACCTTGCTGCCGGCAAGCCATATGTTATTCGTCTGAATGTTCCAAACGAAGGAACTACCAGTTTTGAAGACGAATTATACGGAACCATCACTGTAAATAATGAGGAGCTTGATGACATGATTTTAATTAAGTCAGACGGTTTCCCTACATATAACTTTGCAAATGTTATTGATGATCATTTAATGAACATCACTCATGTAGTAAGAGGTAACGAATATCTTTCGTCTTCTCCAAAATACAATCGTTTATATCAGGCTTTTGGATGGGAAGTACCAAAATACATTCACTGTCCGTTAATTACAGATGAGGAGCATCACAAATTATCTAAAAGATGTGGTCATTCTTCTTATGAAGATTTAATTGAACAGGGCTTTTTAACAGAAGCAATTGTAAACTTTGTTGCACTTTTAGGCTGGAGCCCGGCTGATAATGAAGAAATCTTCTCCTTAGATGAATTGATTCAGGTATTTGATTATCATCATGTATCAAAATCACCTGCTGTTTTTGATTATACCAAGCTGAAATGGATGAACGGCGAGTATATGAAAAAGATGGATTTCGATACATTCTATGAAAAGGCACTTCCGTATATCAAGGAGGTTATTACCAAGGATCTTGATTTGGAAAAGATTGCACAGATGGTAAAGACCAGAATAGAAGTATTCCCTGATATTAAGGATTTGATTGATTTCTTTGAAGAACTTCCTGAATATGATATTGCGATGTATACACATAAAAAGATGAAGACAGATGCAGCTTCTTCTTTGGAAGTATTAAAGGAATTATTACCAATCTTTGAAGCACTGGATGATTACAGCAACGATTCTCTCTATCAGGCACTTTTAGGATATGTAGAGAAAAAAGGATGCAAGAACGGATATGCAATGTGGCCGGTTAGAACCGCTGTTTCCGGTAAGCAGATGACACCTGCCGGAGCAACTGAAATCATGGAAGTTCTTGGAAAAGAAGAGTCTCTCAGACGTATTCAGATTGCAATTGAAAAACTCAGCTAATCCCAGACAAAGGGAAGCGATAGCCCATATTTCCGGACCTATGCTGGTTTTGGCTGGTCCGGGAAGCGGCAAAACCTATGTCATCACAAAAAGAATACAAAATTTGATCGAACATACCGGTGTATATCCCGGTAAAATCTTGGTTATCACATTTACCAAAGCCGCAGCAAAAGAAATGCAAAACAGAAGCATATCTGATTATCCAAAGGCAGCAAATGTCAGCTTTGGTACATTTCATTCTATCTTTTTTCATATTCTGAAAACTTATCAGGAATTTAAAAATTTTATACCAATCAGTGAAACACAAAAGCAGAAACTTGTCCTTGATATTATGAGTACTATGTCTTTTTCTAAAACAAATTTATTAGAAGAAGCAGAGGAGTTTATGAAGTGGATGAGCCTTTATAAAAATGATGCCGGCACAGGGGCACAGCAAACAGAGGATCGCAAACAAATCTATTTGCAGATTCTAAAAGCCTATCAAAAGGAATGCAGACAAAGTATGAGACTGGATTTTGATGATATGGTCAGAGGTTGTTATCATATGCTCATAAAGTATCCGGACACCTTGAAAAAATGGCAGGATATGTTTGAATATATCATGATAGATGAATTTCAGGATATCAATGCTTTGCAGTATCAGGTGATTAGGCTCTTGGCAGGAGAGAGACAAAACGTATTTGTGGTGGGGGACGATGATCAGTCAATTTACGGCTTTCGAGGCTCGGACCCGGCATTTATGCAAAGCTTTATACAGGATTATAACCATGTCAAAATATGCAAGCTTGAGATGAATTATCGATGCTGCGAATCTATTATTTCTATATCCAATCAAAGTATTTCTCACAATAAAAATCGATTAGGAAAAACAATGCTCCCTTTTAAAAGACAAAAGGGAAAAGTAAGTGTATCTGCGTATGAGGATATGGCCGGCGAGGCAGCTGCTATTTATGGAATCGTGATGGAATGCGAAAAAGAAAATAAGACGATGGGGATTTTGTTTCGAAGCGGTCGAAAGCTCAGGGAATATGAAAGCCTTGTGCATCATAGCGAGAAAGCAGCGCATGTGCATATGAAGACAGAAGTATTAAAGGATTTGTATGCCTTGATAGAATTTGCGCACGGAAAGCCGCTTAGAGAGCATTTTATCCGTTTTATGAACAAACCGGACCGCGGTATTTTACGTATATCTCTGACCTCGGAGCAGATTGATTTTAAGCAGCTAATGGAGTATTACAGGCAAAATGCAACGGTTTATGAGCATATAGAAAGACTGCAAAAGGATATACAGTTTTTACAAAAGCTGGATGCGTATTCTATGCTGAACTTTATAGAATATGGTATGGGCTATGAAAAGGCCTTTCGAAATACCGGAAAGGATTCTATCGAAAAGGTCAGGGTGATTTTGGATATATTTTCTGAATATAAGGAAATAGCCAAGCAGTTAACAGAGCCTTTTGCATTTTTGCAATTACTGAAAAAAGACATTGATTTTTATATGCAAAAACAAAATGAAAAAACTAAAAGTTTTGATGAAAAGGGTAGGATTCGGTTTATGACATATCATGGTTCGAAAGGACTGGAGTTTGACGTGGTTTATTTGCCGGGAGTCAATCAGGGACACACGCCATACGGGCATTTTATTGATGAGGAAAAGCTCGAGGAAGAGCGAAGAATGTTTTATGTGGCTATGACCAGAGCCAAGGAAGCTTTATATATCAGCTATCAAGACAGGGAAAGTAGTGTGAAATCCATATTTTTAACAGAACTGAGTCGCGGTAAATAATAAAAAAGCTCTCTTAAGGATAACCTAAGAGAGCCTAAGAAAAATTCAATTATTGGATAGTAACATCGTCACCTAATAATTCATCAAATTCTACATTGTCTAAATATTCATCAAATGCTTCTGAAACTGCTTCGTATTCTTCTTCGTTGTCGATGAAGGTAAGTTCAGGTTCGCTGTTAGGATCGCTTTCGTCTTCTTTATATCCGTAGATCCAAACTTCTCCGTCTTCATTTTCACCGTTTTCATCGATTGGTAAAAGAATGATATAATCCTTTTCGTTTACCTCAAGAATAGTAATAACAGCACAGGTAACTTCCTGTCCGTCCTCTAATTCTAAAGTCACTGTCATATCTTCAGCGGTATCATATTCAACGGTTCCTAAAATATCTTTATTACTCATTTTTTTCTCCTTTCAAAATAAAACTTCTGCATTTATATTAGCACGATTTGTGATATAATGTAAACAAGTATGAATTTTTTAATAGGAATTTAAGAAAGAAGAGAGAACAGAATGCAGAATACCTTTCAGATAACAAAAGGATCGACTTATCCACTGGGTGTCAGCAAGAGAGGAAGCGATATTAATATTGCGATTGCTTTTGATCATAAGCCTGTCAGCAGCTGTGGTATCCTTTTTTATCATTCAAATGGTAAGACAATAAAGATAGAGTTTGAAGAAGCCTACAAGGTAGGTTTATTATATGCGATTTCCATTCACGGACTGGATAAAGGATATGATTTTTATCAGTTTTATGTGGATGATGAATATTTTGTGGATCCTTATGCCAAGATGATTAACGGCCGCCAGAAATGGGGAAATACCGAGGCTGTAAAGGCGCAGATCAAGGGTCAGTTGGTGGATGCCGGCTCTGATTTATTTGACTGGGAAGGGGATGCTCCTTTAGGGTATACCTATGAAGAAAGTATATTATATTCCCTTCATATGAGAGGCTTTACCAAGCACACATCATCCAAGGTGAAAAATAAAGGTACCTTTGAGGGGCTGACGGAAAAAATTCCGTATTTAAAGGAACTGGGGATTACCGGAATTGTGACTATGCCGATTTATGAATTTGATGAAATCATAGTCAATGAGACATATGAGAAAATGAATCCGCAGATTTCTGAGTTTTTAAAGGATGATGAGACCGTTTGGAAATATCGTATCAATTATTGGGGATTTCGTGATGACGGTAATTATTATATGGCGCCAAAGTGCAGCTACAGCAAGTCTCAAAGAGCCGATATTGAACTGAAGCAAATGATTAAAATGCTTCACAAATCCGGAATTGAAGTTTTGATGCAGATTTATTTCCCGGTTGACTGTCGTCCGGATTATATTCAGACTGTGCTCAGATACTGGGTTGAAGAATACCATATTGACGGCTTTATGCTACTGGGTATGGCAATTCCGAATAAATTACTGGCTTTGGATCCGATTCTCGGAAAAACCAAGCTGATTATGGAACACACAGATATCGAACAGATTTATCCGAATGGTGAAAACAACGGATATTTCAAAAATATCGGTTTATATAGTGACGATTTCAGAGCAGATGCCAGAAAGTTTATCAAGGGTGATGAGGATATGCTTTATTATATTTCAAAGCATATGCACAATCATCATGATAGTCAGGGAATTGTGCATCATATCACGGACTACAGAGGCTTTACATTAAAGGATCTGGTCAGCTATGACCGTAAGCATAATGAGGATAACGGAGAAGATAACAGAGACGGCAGTGATTATAATTATAGCTGGAACTGTGGTGCAGAAGGCGTAAGCCGCAAGCAGGCGATACAAAAACTTCGTTTATCTCAGCGTAAAAATGCGATGTCACTTTTATTATTTGCACAGGCAACTCCGCTTATTTTAGCAGGTGATGAAATCGGAAGAACGCAAAACGGAAATAATAATGCATACTGTCAGGATAATGCCTGTAACTGGGTAAACTGGAAAGCAGATAAATATGATAAAGAACTGTTTGATTTTGTAAAAGCATGCATCGCTTTTCGAAAATCACATTCTATTTTACATTCCGAGAAGGCAATGCGTATGATGGATTATAAATCCTGCGGTTATCCGGATTTATCCTTCCATTCAGAGCTGGCATGGGTTACAAAGTTTGAAAACTATAACAGACATTTTGGAATGATGTACTGCGGATTATATGAAGATGGTCAAAAGGACAGCGAGTTTATTTATTTAGCTTATAATATGCATTGGATCAGTCACACCTTTGCACTTCCAAAGCTTCCGGCAAATTATCAGTGGAAAATGGTGATGTCATCAAAGGCAGAGCAGAATTTAGATTTATCCACAGCTTCCAAGAACGAGGATACAGAACCTGTAAAAGAAAATGAACAGATTAAGCAGGTAGAGCTTTTAGCCAGAAGTATGGCGTTCTTTGTGGCAGGACCGGTAAAGGCTGAATAGATTGGCCTGACTAAAGGAGATGAGAGTATATGAAAGCACTTTCACATTTTAAAACAATTACATATCACAAATATCTGGTTATGAAGGGCTGTTTTCGTGTCGGATTGTACTGGCAGGGGCTGACGCATGATTTGTCAAAATATCTGCCTTCTGAGTTTTTGGTCGGTGCGAAATATTATCAGGGAACGAGATCACCAAATAATGCAGAACGAGAGGATAAGGGATATTCCTCCGCCTGGCTTCATCATAAGGGCAGAAACAAGCATCATTATGAATACTGGATTGATTACAGTATGAAGGAAGTAGAAGGCGGTATGAAGCCTGCACAGATGCCTGTGCGCTATGTCATTGAGATGTTTATGGACAGAATTGCCGCCAGCAAAGTATATAACAAGGATTCCTATACAGATGCGGATCCGCTCAAGTATTTCAGAAGCGGAAAGAATGTAAATTTATTACATCCAAAGACTTATAAGCAGCTGGAATGTCTTTTATGTATGTTGGCAAAATACGGTGAGGATGAAACCTTTTATTACATTAAGCATCGTATTCTGAAAAAAGAATATATTATACGATAAAATGAAGTCACCTTTTTTATGTAAGAAGCATATGTTACATAAAAAAGGTGTTTTTATTATGAATGAAACCTTAATTCTCGTTTTATTATTTCTGTTTCTCTCCGGTAAGCATAATTGTGACTGTGATGTATGCAAGAAAGGCTGCGACTGCGATGGTCAAAAGAGAGGCTGCGAAAAACAAAAGAGAGAGTGCGGCTGTGAAGAGCAAAAGAGAGAGTGTGGCTGCGAACCGGAGGATTATGATATGCCAAAGAAAGCCTGTATGAAGAAGAAAGAAGAAACGACCTATGTAAGACCACCGTTTGCTCCGGATATCAGTGAACGCGAAGAGGAATGTAATTGCCATACCGAGTAGCTTCAAAGTCAATGTGTATAATTGCACTGCCGGCAAGGCCCCGCGCCACAAAGCCGCGGTAAACAATAAGAAAAAGGTGATAAGAAGATTCTTATCACCTTTTGTATGTCTTGAATAAAATAATTAATCTGCTGATTTTACCTGTTTCCAGTATTCGTTGTATTTTTCATCCCCTTCATCACCGAGGTAGATATAAGTTTCTAAGGAGTTGTAATCAGAAAGATTTGGGAATGCAATTTTGCTGTTTCGGATATCTTCATCTTCAATTAATTCTCTGGCTGCATCATTTGGAGTAGAGTATGTGATGTAATCAAAGTTCATTAATGCAATATCTTCACGGCACAGGAAGTTGATAAAGGCTTCTGCATTTTCCTTGTTCTTGGCAGCCTTTGGAATTACCCAGGAATCAATCCATACATTGGTGCCTTCCTTTGGAATAACATATTCCAAATCTTCATTTTCTCTCTGTGTATAAATGGCTTCACCGGAATAAATAACACCGATAGCAGCTTCATTACCAATCATCTTGTCACGAACCTGATCGACTACATAAGCCTGTGTTAACGGTTTCTGTTTGATCAGTTCCGCAGTAGCTTCTTCTAACTGTTTATCATCAACAGTATTCATGGAATACCCCAGTTTTTTTAAGGAAACCATAAAAGCATCTCTGACAGAATCCTGCATTAAGATATTGTCTTTGTATTTTTCGTCCCAAAGAACATCCCAGGAATCAATTGGTTCATCTACCATAGTTTTGTTATAAAGAATACCAACAGTTCCCCAGCAGTAAGGTACGCTGTATTTATTGTCCGGGTCAAAGGCCTGAGACTGCTGCATATACTGCTTACCGATGTTTTTAATATTTGGTACATTGTCAAAATTGATTTCCTGAAGTAAATCATTTTCGATTAATTTTTCAATCATATAGTCAGAAGGGCAGAGCACATCGTAATTGCTGGTTCCGCTTTCTACCTTTGGAAACATGATTTCGTTGGTTTCAAATTCATCGTAAATTACCTTGATACCGGTTTCTTCTTCAAACATTGTTAAAACCTCAGGATCCAGATATTCACCCCAGTTGTAAACGACAACTTCGCCTTTGCTGCTTGCGTTTTCGCTGCTGCCGCATCCGGTTAACATGCTAAGCACCATAGCAGCAGATAATAAACAACAGATCATTTTCTTTTTCATAATTTTCCTCCGCTTGTATTAAAATTTATTTTTCTTTCTTTTGTGGTTTGATATTGATGATAAGCAGCAGCACTAAAACCGTCACAAAAATCAAGGTTGAAAGTGCATACATCTCAGGCTTGATTCCTTTTTTAACCTCAGTATAAATTTTGGTTGAAAGAGTATCCACGCCCGGTCCCTTTGTAAAGTGTGTAATAATAAAATCATCAAGAGACATAGTAAATGCCATCAAAAAGCCTGTTACAATACCCGGTAAAAGCTCCGGGAATACGACCTTGAAAAAGGCATAAATCGGAGTGGCACCAAGGTCAAGTGCAGCCTCAAATGTACTTTTGTTTAACTGCTTCATTTTTGGCATAACCGACAAAATGACATAAGGAATATTAAACGTAATATGTGCCAGTAAAATTGTACTAAATCCAAAGGAGAATCCAAAGCTTAAATATAAAAGCATCAGGGAAATACCGGTAACGATATCTGCGTTCAGCATCGGTATATTGGTAACTCCCATAAAGAAGGTTCTCCAGTTTTTCTTCATACTGCTGATGGCGATGCAGGCCATGGTTCCGATGATGGTTGCCAGAATAGAAGAGAAAAATGCTAAAAGCAGGGTATTCTTCAGTGCCAGCATAATGGCATCATTTTTAAACATGGAAACATACCACTTCAAAGTGAAGCCGCCCCATTTTGCTCTGGTTCTTGAATTGTTAAAGGACAAGACCATAAGTGTAAGGATAGGAGCATATAAAAAGATGAAAATAATTGTGGTATAGATTCTGGAACATATTTTTTTCATAACATGCTCCCTTCTCCATCTTTATCAAAGATGGCAGTAACAATCATACTGATAATAATAAATACCATTAAAACAATCGATAAACCGCTGCCGAGTCTCCAGTTGGAAGCCTGAGTAAATTCCTGTTCGATGACATTACCGATCAGAAGAATTTTGCTTCCGCCGAGAATTGCTGAAATAACGAAAGTAGTGAGTGCAGGAACAAATACCATAGTTACGCCGCTGATGACGCCCGGAATACTTAACGGGAAGATAACTCTGGTAAAGGTCTGAACGGAATTTGCGCCCAAATCCTTGGCTGCATTAATGACATCCTGATCCATTCGGGCCAGAGAGTTATAAATCGGTAAAACCATAAATGGCAGGAAGTTATAAACCATACCAAATACAATGGCTCCGCTGGTATTAATCAAATTGAGTGTCGGAAGAGAAAGAGCGGATAAAATCGTATTAATAACTCCGGTCTTTTCCAAAAGCGTCTGCCATGCCAGGGTACGAAGCAAAAAGTTCATCCACATAGGAAGAATAAAAATCAAAATAATAAACTGATTTTGATTCATGCTCATATGCGACAGAATCATGGCAAGAGGGTAGGCCAGTATAAAGCAAATTATGGTACTGATAAATGAAAGCTCTATAGAAAGCCAAAGTGCTTTGGAATGTTCCGCACTGGTAATCGCTAACAGGTTTTCCATGGTAAAATGTCCGGACTGATCAATGAAACCGTAGTAAAACACCATGAAAAGCGGAATGATAATAAATGCTGCTGACCAGAAAAGATAAGGCGCAGCTAATAACTTTTTGCTATTCTTCAAGATGTGTTGCCTCCTCATCCTCTGATTCCGGTTTGTTCATAATTTGAATATTAAAAGGATCCACGCTGATAGATACCTTGGTTCCGACCGGGGACATTTTGGTAGAGTGTACGAGCCATTCGTATCCGCCTGCCATAACCTCCATTTCATAATGAACACCTTTAAAGATTAAATGGGTTACTTCACCATCGAGCGTTCCCTGTCCTTGTGGTTTCAAAATGACATCCTCAGGACGAATAACAACGTCAACCGGTTTGTTTTTTCCAAAGTCTTTATCTACGCAGGCCCATTTTTTACCCAGGAAGGATACGAGCTCATCCTGAATCATAACTGCGTCAATGATGTTACTGTCTCCGATAAAGTCGGCAACGAAAGCATTTTCCGGTTCGTTGTAAATGCTTTCCGGAGTACCAATCTGCTGAATATATCCCTGATTCATGACTACGATGGTATCTGACATGGTCAGAGCCTCTTCCTGATCGTGAGTAACATAGATAAAGGTAATACCAAGTTCATTTTTTAAACGAATCAATTCATATTGCATATCCTGACGAAGCTTTAAGTCAAGAGCACCTAATGGCTCATCTAAAAGTAAAACCTTTGGCTCATTGACAATCGCTCTGGCGATGGCAATACGTTGCTGCTGACCACCGGAAAGCTGATGAGGCATACGCTTTTCATAGCCGTCGAGGTTTACCAGCTTCAGAGCATATTTGATTTTATCATCGATATAAGATTTACTTTTATTTTTGATTTTTAATCCAAATGCAATATTATCTGCAATGTTCATATGAGTAAACAATGCATATTTTTGAAAAACAGTATTTAACTGACGTTTATTGGCCGGCATATGAGTGATATCTTCGCCGTTGAAATATACATTTCCCTTGTCCGGGGTTTCAAAACCGCCGATGATACGAAGGGTAGTAGTCTTTCCGCATCCGCTCGGACCTAATAAAGTTAAGAACTCATTTTCTCTGATATATAAATTTAAATCATCCAGTACCAAGTTGCCTCCAAATGATTTTTCAATTCCGGATAATGTGATTAAACGATTGCTCATTGTTTTCTCCTTGTAGGTATAAAATAAATAGAAGCCAAAGTCTTAAAAACTAGGTGGGCTGGTAACCCAAATGACTACGGCACCGCTTTTGCCGGCCTCTAAATAGTGTCTCTGGGTTGCTGCAAAATAGAAGGTTTCGCCTTTCTTTGCAGTATAGATTTTTTGTCCGATATGAATGCGAACCATGCCGCTTAATACATATCCGAATTCTTCACCTTCATGTGGTAAATCCGGATAAGTGCGTCCCATAGGAGAGAGGGTCAGTCTGATTGGTTCCATTTCATTTTTTTGAGCGTTCGGAATAATCCATTCAATGACATTTCCGAGATCCTCGTCTTTTTTCTCAAAGAAATCTTCATTTTTAAAAACAATCTGCTGATCGGCTTCTTCGCTAAAGAATTCCTTTAAATCTGTCCCCAGGCACTGCAGAATATCCGTCAGAGTAGAGATAGAAGGAGACGTTAAATTTCTCTCGAGCTGAGAAATAAAACCCTTTGAAAGCTCTGATCTGTCTGCTAATTCTTCCTGTGTCAGATTCTTTTGTATTCGCAGTTCCTTTAATTTAAGTCCGATGTCCATAAAAGTAATCCCCGTGTTTAGTATTTGTGTTATCACAATAAAATAAAACAATTTGTTTAGTATTTCTGTTATGACAGTTAAATAAACTAAAAGTTTAGTTTTACTAAACAAACTAGCATAATTATACTTTTATTTATATCAATGTCAATATAGAAAATAAAATAATTGTAGAACAAATCTATTTTTTTTTGATTTCAGTAGTTAAGCGGGAAAGAATATGTTACAATGTCATGGAAAATACATGATTTTTGGGAGGCAATTATGGCAAAATCCAAATATGTAGCCTATGTATCTACCTATACAATGGGGGATAATCACGGCATTAAGATTTATGATGTGGACATGAAAAACGGAAGATTAAAGGAAAAGGATGAGGTAGAAATTACAAACTCATCTTATATCACTATTTCCCATCATAAAAAATATTTATATTCTATTACGGATTTCGGTGTAGAGGCATATAAAATAGAAGAAGACGGAAGTCTTACATTAATCAATCATGCAACCATCAATGGTATGAGAGGCTGTTATTTATCTACAGACTATGAAGAGAAGCTTTTATTTGTAGCCGGTTATCATGACGGAAAAATTACAGTACTTCGTCTCAGAAAAGACGGTGGTGTAGGAGAAATCACAGATGAAATTTTCCATAAAGGTATGGGAAGTATTGCAGAACGTAATTTCAGACCGCATGTAAACTGTGTAAAGATGACCAGAGATAATAAATATCTCATGGTTGCTGATATTGGTATGGACCATGTTTATATTTATCGCGTGGATTTTGCAACAGGAAAGCTTAAAAATGTTGATATTTTAAGAAGTGAAATGGAATCTGCTCCGAGACATATCAAAATGACAAAAGACGGTAAGTTTGTATATATTGTTCACGAGCTGAAAAATTATATTGATGTATATTCTTATGAGGAAGACGGCAAGAATCCGTTCTTTAACAAGATTCAAAATATATCAACCTTGAATGATTATCATGCAGGCGGTTCCGCAGCCAGTGCGCTGAATTTTTCTGATGATGAAAAGTATGTGATTAGCTCCAATGCGGGAGATAACAGCGTTATCGTATACAAGATTGATCACAAGACAGGATTTTTAACCAAGATTTTCTGTCTGCCGGTCAGCGGAGATTATCCAAAGGATGCAGCCTTGTTCCCGGATAATAAGCATTTAGTCAGCTTAAATCATGAGTCAAATACCATGACATTCTTTAATGTGGATTTAGAGAACGGACTTTTGGTTATGAATGGTAAAGAAATGAAAATCGAAAAACCAAACTGTGTTATTTTCCACAAGCTTTCATAAGAACAGATTAGTTAAGAAACGGACCTTTTGGGGTCCGTTTCTGATTATTTACCGCAGATATGAAAACAGTGAATGGCCTCGATTGTAGAAAATCAACGAATAAGCAGAAAGGAAATACAGTATGAGCAGTAACTATAAAATTTTAGTGGTAATGGATGTATTACAGGAGCATAAGGAAATCTTGAATGTTGCAGCGCAAGGTGCGCAAATTTGTTATGTCCCTGCGAAAGAGGTAACAGAAGCGGACCTAGTGGATGCCGATATGATAGTAGGAAATTTAGATCCAAAGCTTTTGACCTATTGTAAAAAGCTAAAGCTTTTGCAGTTAAACAATGCCGGGACCGATGGATTTACGGCAAAAGGGATTCTTCCTGAGGGAGCATTGCTGGCGAATGCGACAGGTGCTTATGGGCTTGCAATTTCTGAACATATGATAGGGTCGCTGCTTTGTCTTATGAAAAAATTGGATTTATATAGATTGAATCAGTCAAAATGTGAATGGAAGGATGAAGGAGAGGTGCTTTCCGTATACGGTTCCAATACCTTGATTGTGGGATTTGGCGATATCGGAAGTGAGTTTGGTATTCGAATGCATGCTTTGGGAAGCAAGATTACTGCGATTCGAAGAACTGCATCTGAAAAACCGGATTATGTAGAATCGATGCATACCATGGATGATTTTTATAGCTGTCTGGGTCAGGCTGATATTGTAGCAAGCTGTCTTCCGGGATATATGGGCACTTTCAATATATTTGATGATAAAGCATTTGATGCAATGAAGGATGGCGCATATTTTATTAATGTCGGACGAGGTAGTGCAGTTGCTACGCAGTCATTAATAAAAGCATTGGAAAGCGGCAAATTAAAAGGAGCAGCACTGGATGTGACAAATCCGGAACCGCTCCCTAAAGATCATAAGCTGTGGTCTATGCCTAATGTGTTAATTACTCCTCATGTATCCGGCGGATATCATGTAAAATATACACACGATAAAATTATTCAGATTGCTGCAAATAACATTACCCATTTAGTGAATGGAGAAGCATTTGAAAATCTCGTGGATATGAAGTATGGTTATCGAAAAAATCATTAAAGCAGTATAAGGTTCTATTCTGATAAAGTTTCCCATTCTTCATACAAGGCTTCCAGACGTTCATTTAAGGTAGTTTGTTCTTTGGTGATTTCCTGAAGCTTTACGGAATTAGTTGCAATTTCAGGTTTTGCAAGCTCTTCATCTAAACCGGAGAGCTTGTTTTCAATTGTTTCAATTTCTTCCTCGATTTTTTTGATTCGGGCTTCAATTTTTCTCTTGTTAGCCTGCTGGGCTTTTTGTTCCTGCCAGCTTTGTTTGTTTTCACTGTCACCGGCAGAAGAGACAACCTCGGTTGTTTCCCGGTTGTTTTTAGGTAAACCGACTGCAGGGTTTAATATGTTTTCTCTCTTTTCCAAATAGTATTCATAGTTTCCGTTAAAGGAATAAAACCTCTGATTGACCAGTTCTAAAATTCTGGAAGCGGTTTGATTTACAAAATATCTGTCGTGAGAGACATATAAAACAGTACCTTCATAGGAATTTAAAGCCTGTTCGAGAATTTCCTTGGAGGTAATGTCTAAATGGTTGGTAGGTTCGTCCAAAATTAAAAAGTTTGCATTGGAAAGCATAAGCTTGGCCAGAGAAACACGTCCCTTTTCGCCGCCGCTTAAGCTGGAAATCTTTTTAAATACATCCTCGCCGGTAAACAAAAAGGCGGCGAGAGTATTTCGAATCTGAGTATTATTCAGGGTAGGGTAGGTATCCTGAATTTCTTCAAAAATAGTCTTTTCATCATGGAGAACATGGTGTTCCTGATCGTAATAGCCGATTTCTACATTGGTTCCCAGCGTAATTTCACCTTTATCAAAATCCAACAGACCATTTAGGATTTTAAGCAGAGTGGTTTTACCGGTTCCGTTGTCACCGATAATCGCAACATGTTCGCCTCGTTTTAATTCAACATTTACCTCATCAAACAGCTTTAAGGTATCAAAGGATTTGGCTAAATTAGTAATAGTTAATACGTCATTTCCGCTGATAATATTCGGAGTGAGTTTTAAACTCATTTCATCCTGGATTTCAACCGGTTTGTCCAAAAGCTCAATCTTATCAAGCATTTTTTCACGGCTTTCCGCTCTTTTGATTGATTTTTCACGGTTAAAGGATTTTAATTTGTCGATTACCTGTTGTTGATGCTTGATTTCTTCCTGTTGTTTTAAGTATGCATTTAGCTGCATTTTTCGAATTTGAGCAGCCTTTTTTGCAAAGTCTGTATAATTGCCGCTAAAAGTTGAAACCTTGGCATTTTCAATCGCAATCACTTTGGTAACGATGCGATCCAAAAAGTAACGGTCATGGCTGACCAAAAGTACACTTCCTTTATAATTCATTAAATAGCCTTCCAGCCATCGAATCGAAGAAATATCCAAATGGTTGGTCGGTTCGTCGAGAATAATCAAATCCGGTTTTTCCAATAAAAGCTTTGCGAGTAAAACTCTGGTTTTCTGTCCGCCTGAAAGGGTAGAAATGGATTTATCAAAATCCTGGGGCTCAAAACCAAGTCCCTTTAACACCTTGGTCAGTTCGCTTTTGTATACATATCCGTCCTGAGATTCAAAGGCCTGTGTTTTTCCTGCATACAGCTTCATCAGTTCCTCTAACTTGTCATCAGAAGCATGCTTCATTTCCTGCTCGAGAGAGCGAATATCATTTTCCAAATCAACCAGATTTTGTTTGACGCCAAGGAGCTCCTCGTAAATCGTTTTCTCCAGGGAAAGATTAGCAGTCTGTGCTAAATATCCAAAGGTTTTGCCCTTTGCGAGGGTAACAATACCGTCATCCATAGGAAGTTCACCGACAATCATGCGAAGCAGAGTGGTTTTGCCGGCTCCGTTGATACCGACGATAGCAGCCTTTTCGTTATCTTCTATATGAAATGATGCCTGTTTAATAATTGGTGTCTCTAAAAAACTTTTTGAAACATTTGATACGGATAAAATCATGTATTTCTTTTCCTTTCTGCATAAAAAACCAAACTAATGATAACAGAAAGTGTCTGTGATTTCCATAGAGATTGTGAAAAATTCTACAAATATTTCTTGCACATCATTTCTTGCAAGATTATAATTATTTTAATGAGTAAAAAGAGGCATTTTTAGGAGGTTTTGTATGGATAAGGAAATTTCACAGGCGGTAATTGCCCGTTTGCCGAGATATTTTCGATATTTAGGTGAATTAAAGGATGCAAACGTGGAACGTATTTCTTCCAAAGAGCTTTCTAATATTATGAGTGTGACCGCATCCCAAATCAGACAGGATTTTAATAACTTTGGCGGTTTCGGACAGCAGGGATATGGCTACAATGTAGAATATTTATATTCTGAAATCGGAAAAATTCTCGGATTAAATCAAACTCATAATCTGGTGATTATTGGTGTAGGTAACCTGGGACAGGCCTTGGCAAATTATATGAATTTTGAAAGAAGAGGTTTTATTATCAAGGGACTTTTCGATCAAAATGAACAGCTGAAGGGAAAGGATGTACGAGGCATCAAGGTCAGAAGTATGGATGAACTGGAGTCTTTTATCCTGGCCAATGATATTGACATTGCCGTTCTTACGATTCCCAAGGCCGGAGCAATTGAAGTCAGTCAGAGACTGGTAAAATGCAATATCAAGGGAATTTGGAACTTTGCACATGTGGATTTAGAAGTGCCTGAACATATTCAGGTGGAAAATGTTCACTTATCAGACAGTTTAATGAAGCTTTCTTATAATATAACTACGAATTAAAAGGATGGATGTGCGTATGTCAAGAACAGAAGATGTATATAAGCCGGCACTGATTGGAAAAAATATACCGATACTTACCTTGGACAACAAATGGCACAAGCTGTTTACGCAGGTAGAAGTAAGTCCTGAAATCAGAAAAAAAGAGGCTGAGGTAAATGAGATATTAAAACGTCAGGGAAAGGTCAATCAGGAGATAAAGAATGTCAAAAAGCTGAAACAAAAGCTGATGAATGACATTGTATCGCAAATGGACGGTGCGGATTCTGCTATGGGTATCAATCAGGAGGATAACAAAAGACTGATTGAAGAGTGTAATGAAAAGATTGATGATTACACTGACCAGCTTTTAGATATTGAAAAGGAACTGAATGAGGAAAATTATGAACTGATGCTTCTTTCTATGGAAGTATGTTATCAGGTCATTGCAGAAAATACCGCTGAAATATCCGAAATCGAGGAGTGGATTAACAAGATTCGAATCGAGCTAAAGAAAAATGTAGTCAGAAAGCAGGAAAAGGAATACTACAATCAGGAAATGTATACCTATATGCATGATATTTTCGGACCGGATGTCATCGAAATCTTTGATATGAAATACAATCCGGAAAAGGTAATGCTGAAAAAAGCTGACTCATAAAGGATTATAAACATGAGATATTTCGTTACAGAAAAACAGATGAAAGAATTAGAAGCTATGGCGATTGAAAAGCTGGGCATTCCGGCTCTGGTTTTAATGGAACGAGCGGCAGCTTTTACCAGAGATTTTATTCTTTCTATGGATGTTTCAAAATATAAAAAAATACTGATTGCCTGCGGACAGGGAAATAACGGAGCCGACGGACTGGCACTTGCCAGAATGCTTTATGAAAAAGGGTATTCTGTTTCGATTGTACGCATAGGAAAAGAGGAAAAAAGAAGCGATTTAAATCGTTTACAATATGACATCTTACAGCCTTTTCTGGCGCAAAAAAATATAAAGGAAATTGAACCCAAACAGCTTTTTGCCGGAACAGAAGATATTCAGAGTGAATATGATATGGTAATAGATGCTGTGCTCGGAATCGGGCTGAAAAGAAAGCTGGAGGGAGATTATTTATCTCTGATTCAGGTGCTCAATCAGATGAACGGCTTTAAACTGGCGATGGATATGCCGACCGGAATTCATACAGATACCGGTAATCGTTTAGGAGATGCCTTTGAAAGTGATGTGACACTTTGTTTTGGCGCCTTAAAAGCAGGCCTGTTTTTAGAAGATGGCTGTAAATATGCAAAAAAGGTATATTTGGATACCATCGGTATCGTATATCCAAAGGCTGAAAGCATGGAGTATCTAAAGGATACGCAGGTAATCAAAGCGCTGGATGAAGCGGATATGAAAAAGCTTTTGGAGCGAGATCCCGGCGGAAATAAAAGTAGCTTTGGTAAATTGGGACTGTTTGTCGGTAGTGAAAAGATGCTCGGGGCTGCGCTGCTTTGCACAGGAGCTTCTTTTATGACAGGAGCCGGCTATGTAAGGGTGTGTACACATCAAAGTCATAAAACCGATTTGTTACAAATGTATCCGGAAACGGTTTTGACGCTTTATGACGATCCGAAAGACTATGAAAATGATATAAAAGAAACCATTGATTTTGCCAAGGTGATTGCAATTGGTTGTGGTCTGGGAAAAGATGCAAACTCGCGTGCCTTGTTTCAGTCAGTGTTTGAACAGGTATTAACCAAAGGAAAAGAGAAAACTGCGTTTGTAATTGATGCAGACGGACTGGCTTTTTTAACAGAAGATGAGGGCCGATTATTAAAACAAATAAAGGATATGCATTGCCCGGTTATCTTAACACCGCATCTGAAAGAATTTGAAAATCTGTCCGGTATTAAAATCGCAGATGTGAAAAAAGATAAAGTAGGCTGTGCCGGACAGTTTGCCAAAGAGTATGGAGTCGTTTTGGTATTGAAGGATGCGAAAACCGTAATCGCTTTTCCTGACGGACAGGTCTATATCAATACCTTTGGAAATGACGGGATGGCAGTTGCCGGAAGCGGTGATGTGCTGACCGGTATGCTGGCATCGATGCTGGGACAAAGTTCCAAGGAGTTGTCAAAGGCCGTAGTATTAGGTGTTTCCCTTCATGCAATGTGCGGGGATAGGGCGATGTCGGAGCTTGGAAAACATAGCTTAAGACCGAGTGATATGATAGCTGTTTCACCAAGGGTAATTCAGTCAATTATAAATGATTAATACACAGAAATGAGGCTTACCATGAATCATTATGACAGAGTATGTGCCTATGTGAATCTCGACAATATATGTCACAATATGGATTCTATGAAGGCAATGATCAACGAAAATACAAAGATGATAGCGGTTATTAAAACCGACGGATACGGACACGGAAGCGTTCCGATAGCCGGAGAACTTGAAAAAAAGGATTATGTATGGGGCTATGCGGTTGCAACCTTTGAAGAAGGTGTGATTTTAAGAAAAGCAGGAATGAAAAAGCCGATTCTTATTTTAGGTTATACCTTTGAGTATTGCTATGAACAGCTTTCTGAATATGAGATCAGACCTGCCGTTTTCAGAATGGATCAGGCGATGGCACTGAGCCGGGCTGCAATGAAAAATAATCAGATCATCAAAATCCATATTAAAGTGGATACAGCAATGTCTCGTATCGGTATCACACCGGATGAAAAGGGGCTGGCTTTTATAAAAGAGGTCTCCAATCTCCCGGGAATTGAAATTGAGGGAATCTTTACTCATTTTGCCAGAGCGGATGAACAGGATTTAGGAGCTGCAAATGCGCAGCTTGAAAGATATGAAGCATTCCTTGGTATGATATCCGAGGCAGGAATTCAGATTCCGATAAAACACTGCTCAAACAGTGCCGGAATTTTGCAGCTTCCACAGGCAAATATGGATATTGTCAGAGCCGGAATTACGCTGTATGGCTTGTGGCCTTCCGATGAGATTGATAAGTCCTGTATCGATTTAAAGCCGGCACTTTCCTTAAAGAGCCATATTGTATATATCAAAACTATTCAAAAAGGAACTGCTGTCAGCTATGGCGGAACCTTTGTGGCCCAAAAGGATATGAAGGTAGCAACCATTCCGGTAGGCTACGGAGACGGATATCCGAGAGGGCTTTCCAATAAGGGAGAGGTTTTAATCGCAGGACAGCGAGCAAAAATTCTCGGTAGAGTCTGCATGGATCAGTTTATGGTAGATGTGACTGAACTTGAAAATGTGAAAGAAGGCGACGAAGTTACCCTGATTGGTAAGGATAAGGATGATGAACTGACCATGGAAGAACTCGGCATGGTAAGCGGCCGTTTTAATTATGAACTGGCCTGTGATTTGACAAAACGTATTCCGAGAGTTTACATCCGCGGTGGTGAAATCATTTCATCCAAGGATTATTACGACGATTATTGATTTTTTGAATACACCTGATTTTTTTGGAAATACTATTTTTAAAAGTTATAAAATAGTAAAGGGCAGGGTGTAACAATGAAACGCGGTGATATCTTTTATGCAGATTTAAGACCTGTAGTAGGGAGCGAACAGGGAGGAATCAGACCGGTACTGATTATTCAAAATGATGTGGGAAACAGGCACAGTCCTACCATCATCATTGCAGCAATTACGAGCAAATTAAGCAAGGCAAATCTGCCGACGCACATTTTACTAAAAGCAAATCAGTATCATATGGTAAAGGATTCTGTTATTTTGTTAGAACAGCTTCGAACCATAGATAAGACCAGATTAAAGGAAAAAATCTGTCATTTAGATACCATCACAATGCATAGAGTAAATCAGGCTCTGACCATCAGTCTTTCACTAAATACATAAATGAGTGTGATTTGACGAATGGATAGGGAAATGATAATATAAAGATTGGTGTGTTGGTTTTTATTGAGCCTTCACAAAATAAGAAATAAAGGAGTATTTTTCCACAATGGATGAAGGGGCCGTGGCCGGGTATTTTATATTTGCCGTATTATTATTGTTAGAAATCATGCTGTATGCATTTGGTAGTGCGATTCAGTCACTGAATGTCAATCAGCTGTCGGAGTCCGACAATAAGAAAGAACTCAATGAAAAAATACTAAAGATTAAGGATGAACCTCAAAACTATGTCAATATGACACAATTTTTAACGGTTTTGATTCATCTGAGTATGGGTGGATTCTTTTTAGCCCGCTTTCAAATACTTTTCCAAAGTATACCTCAGATTGGAGCGAGAGTTGCGCTGTATTTGGCAGCACTGGTTTTACTTGCCTGTCTTTTGGTATTAGGTGTTATGGTTCCTAAAAAGCTGGGGCAAAAATATGCTTTCATTTTTGTAAAGCTTTGTATCAGACCGGTTAAATTCTTCTTATATCTTACCAGTCCGTTTGTTTTTCTGTTTGACAGATTATCCGATCTGGTTCTTTTGCTGTTTGGTATCAGACTTCATGAAGGTGATACTGATGTAACAGAAGAAGAAATCATTTCTATGGTAAATGAAGGACAGGAACAGGGTGTGCTTTTAGAAAGTGAAGCACAGATGATTACCAATATCTTTGAATTTACGGACAAAGATGCCAAGGATATTATGACGCACAGGTCCAATATCATTGCGATTGATGCATCCACATCTTTGAAAAAGGCTGTTGAATTCATGCTCAGTGAAAAGAACAGTCGTTATCCGGTGTACATAGACAACATCGATCATATTATCGGTATCATTCATTTAAAGGATGCCTGCAGAGCACTTGATAATGTCAAGAATGAAGATAAGCCAATCAAGTCAATTCGAAATTTGATACGAGAGGCAAAATTCATACCGGAAACACGAAATATTGATTCCCTGTTTCGTTCCATGCAGTCATTAAAAACGCATATGGTTATCGTAATTGATGAATACGGACAGACTGCCGGACTGATTGCCATGGAAGATATTTTAGAGGAAATCGTCGGTAATATTTTAGACGAATATGATGAGGATGATTCCTTTATTATGAAAAAAGGGGAGGATACCTACGAAATAGAAGGCTTAACTCCTTTGGACGAACTCGGAGAAATGCTGGATATCGATTTTAGCAAAGAAGAGTTTGAAACCCTGAGCGGACTAATGATTGCTCATTTGGAGCACATTCCGACTGAGGATGATTTATTTGATATGGATTATGACAGATATAATTTCAAAGTTTTATCTGTACAAAATAAAGTAATTAAAAACGTTTTGGTCACCAAAAAGGCTGAAACAGAAAGTTTACATGAAGGAGAAGAATAAACATGTCAGGACATTCAAAATTTGCCAACATCAAACACAAAAAGGAAAAAAATGACGCAGCAAAGGGTAAGATTTTTACCATGCTTGGTCGTGAAATTGCAGTAGCTGTTAAAGAAGGCGGCGGACCGGATCCTGCTAATAACTATAAGCTTGCACAGGTTATTGCGAAAGCGAAAGCAAACAATATGCCAAATGATACCATTGAAAGAGGTATTAAAAAAGCTGCCGGAGATAACGGAAACGTTATTTACGAACATGCAACCTATGAAGGATACGGACCAAGCGGTATTGCTATCATCGTAGAAGCATTAACAGATAATAAAAATCGTACAGCTGCAAATGTAAGATCTGCTTTCACAAAGGGAAGCGGAAGCATCGGAACACAGGGCTGTGTATCCTTTATGTTTGACAAAAAGGGTCAGATTATTATTGATAAAGAAGAATGGGAAATGGATGCAGATGATCTTATGATGCTTGCATTAGATGCAGGTGCAGAAGACTTTGCAGATGAAGAAGACAGCTATGAAATCATCACAGATCCGGATGACTTCCAGGCTGTATATGATGCATTAAATGCAGAAAATATTGTTATGGCTTCAGCAGAAGTTACTATGATTCCACAGAACTATGTTTCATTAACTGATGAAAACGATATCAAACAGCTTAACAGAACATTAGACTTATTAGAAGAAGATGATGATGTACAGGCTGTATATCATAACTGGGATGAATAATAAGGAGTAAAAACATGAAAGATATGAAGGATTTATCCCTTGCTACCAGATGTGTACAGGGCGGATGGCAGCCAAAGAACGGCGAAGCCAGAGTATTACCGATTTACCAGTCTACTACCTTTAAATACGAGTCTACAGAACAGATGGGACGTTTGTTTGATTTAGAGGAAGCAGGTTATTTCTATACCAGATTACAGAATCCAACCAATGACTGTGTAGCTCAGAAGATTTGTGACTTAGAAGGTGGTGTAGCAGCTATGCTGACTTCTTCCGGTCAGGCAGCAAACTTCTATGCTGTATTTAATATTGCACAGGCCGGAGATCATGTAATCATGTCTGCCAGTGTTTACGGCGGAACCTTTAATTTATTGGTTGTTACCATGAAGCAGATGGGAATTGAATGTAGTGTCATTGATCCTGACTGCAGTGAAGATGAATTAAATGCATTATTCAGAGAAAATACAAAATGTGTATTGGCAGAAAGTATCGCAAATCCGGCACTGGTTGTTTTGGATTTCGAAAAGTTTGCAAAGTGCGCACATGCTCACGGAGTTCCGCTTATCGTAGATAACACATTCCCGACTCCGATTAACTGCAGACCGTTTAACTACGGAGTAGATATTGTTACACATTCTACAACGAAATACATGGATGGTCATGCAATGGCAGTTGGCGGAGCCATCGTAGACAGCGGAAACTTTGACTGGACAAAATATCCGGATAAATTCCCTGGTCTTTGTACACCGGATGAATCTTATCACGGAGTAACCTATACAGAAAGATTTGGAAAGGCTGCTTATATTACAAAGGCTACAACACATTTGATGAGAGATTTAGGTTCTATCCAGTCTCCACAAAATGCATTCCTTTTAAACGTAGGATTAGAAACACTGCATTTGCGTGTTCCTCGTCACTGCGAAAATGCGCTTAAGATTGCAACCTTTTTGGAAAATCATCCAAAGGTAAAATGGGTTCAGTATCCTGGACTTAAGAGCAATAAATACTATGATTTGGCTCAGAAGTATATGCCAAACGGAACTTGCGGCGTTATTTCCTTTGCTGTAAACGGAAGCAAGGAAGATACCGTACGTTTTATGGATGAACTGAAGCTGGCTGCTATCGTTACTCATGTAGCAGATGCCAGAACCTGTGTGCTTCATCCGGCGAGTCATACTCACAGACAGATGAATGAACAGCAGCTCAAGGAAGCAGGAGTAGATCCGGGAATGATTCGTTTATCTGTTGGTATTGAAGATGCAAATGATATCATTGAAGATTTAGATCAGGCTTTATCGATTGTATAAATAAACTAGAGAGGTTTGAACACGAGAATGAACAGACTTGCAATTGTAGTTCCTTGTTATAACGAAGAAGAAATGCTTCCGGTTACCACCAAAGAACTTTCAGGAGTATTGGACGCCCTGATTCAAAAGGGAAAGATTTCGGATGACAGCTATATTTTATATGTAGATGATGGTAGCAAGGACCGTACCTGGGAGATTATTTCAAAACTTCATACAGAAAATTCCAAGGTATTTGGATTGAAGCTTGCCGGAAATGTAGGACATCAATATGCACTTACAGCAGGAATGCTCAAGGCAAAGGAAATTTGTGATATGATGATTTCCATTGATGCGGATCTGCAGGACGATACAGCAGTGATTGAAGACATGGTAGATAAATACCATGACGGCTGTGAAATTGTTTATGGTGTAAGAAATGACCGAAAGAAGGACTCTTTCTTTAAGAGAACGACTGCACAGGGCTTTTACAAGGTAATGGCACTTTTTGGTGTAAAAACCATCTATAATCATGCGGATTACCGTTTGATGAGCAAAAGAGCATTGGAAGAATTCTCTAAATATGATGAAATTAATTTGTATTTAAGAGGAGTTATGCCACTGATCGGATACAAAACAGACAGTGTATATTACGAGCGAAAGGAACGTACCCTGGGAGAATCCAAGTATCCGCTTAAAAAGATGCTGGCTCTGGCCTGGAACGGAATTACATCCTTTAGTGTAAAGCCGATTGATTTTATTACAGGCATGGGTATTTTGTTAATTCTTTTGAGTGTTTTAGCTGCTGTATACGCATTTATTTCTTATCTTTTCGGAAGTGTAGTTCCGGGATGGACCTCTTTGATTTTATCCATCTGGTTTATCGGAGGAATGCAGCTCTTTGCAATTGGCTTAATTGGTCAATATGTCGGAAAGATTTATTTAGAGGTAAAACACAGACCGCGTTATCATGAAGATATCTTTTTGACTCATGATAAAGACTGAGTTTTTTGGAAACAATCGAGATAAAAAGTGAGGATGTTTTATGGAAGAAAAAGACATGAACAAACCACAAATCGAATATATCAAAAATCCGCTTCCTGGACCGAAGCCTCATGTAAAAAAAGAAATGGATTATGATTATGAGGTGCCGCCGGAAAAGATGAAATATGATATTGAGAATCCTCATAATAATTTCTACGATTATTAGAATAAAAATGGAATATCAGTAAATGATAATAAGGAATCGCGAAAGCGGTTCCTTTTTTATATCTTACCGCGGCCTTGTGGCGCGGCCTTATACTGCGGCCTTATACCGCGACCCGGCGTCGCGGGACCATGCCGGCAGTGCAATCAAAAGAATTGCTGATACAATGAAAAAATATCGGAAAGGATGAAGGAAATGTCTGAGGAGCAAAACGCGCAAAAGCAGTCAGAAATGGATGAAGTAAAAGAATACGGAAGCAGTGAGATTATATATCACAATAAAAATATTGAGTTAATGACGATTATCGGCGAAATAGAAGGACATGAAGCATTGCCTCAAAGTACCAAGAGTACAAAGTATGAGCATGTGCTTCCTAAACTGGCAATGCTGGAAAAAGATGATCATATTGATGGTCTATTGGTCCTATTAAATACCTGCGGAGGAGATGTGGAAGCAGGATTGGCAATTGCTGAAATGATTGCGAGCCTTTCAAAGCCGAGTGTATCACTGGTACTGGGAGGCAGTCACTCGATCGGAGTTCCGATTGCAGTCAGCACCAATTATTCGTTTATAGTTGAAAGTGCGACCATGGTGGTTCATCCTGTCAGAATGACCGGAATGGTCATTGGCACCAATGCGACCTTTGAATACTTTAAATCCATTCAGGAAAGAATCACCGGTTTCGTATGCAAGCATAGCCACATAAAAAAGAGAGAATTCAATAAATTACTGATGGAAACAAAGGTGCTGACGAAAGATGTCGGAAGTATACTGGTAGGACAGGAAGCGGTTGAGCAGGGGCTGATTGATGAAGTCGGAGGGATCCGTCAGGCAATGGAAAAACTATATCAACTTATGATGACAACTGACTAATTAGATGATATAATTAATCCAAATGACTATTTGAGGAATTGGAGTGTTATGAATGGCAGCACAAAAAAAACGTAAAGCTCCATCATCGTCCGGAAAGAGTACCCGGTCAAATCAGAGAAAAAAACAAATCATAGAAGAAGAATTTAGTGCAGAGCTTAAGGATGAGATTGTATTACTGTTTGCAATCGCAATTACCATCCTTTTGTTTTTGTGCAATTTTCATATTATCGGAAAAGTCGGAAATGCGATATCGGCAGTCATGTTCGGTATTTTCGGAAGTCTTGCATATGTATTTCCGCCGCTTTTATTTTTCGGAATCTTATTTATAGTAGTGAATCTCGGAAGTAAAACAGCCATGATTAAATCCGTTGGAGGATTTGTTTTGTTTTTCGATTTGGAACTGTTTTTAGGATTTATAACAAAGTCCGGATCGATTGGAAATACCGCCAAGGATTTTTATACATATTCAGCAGAAAATCGTTTTTCGGCAGGCGTAATCGGCGGATGTCTGGCAAAAGGACTCGGAAATATCGTTGGTATTGTCGGAGCTGTGGTAGTAGCTTTGATTATTCTGATTGTTTGTCTTGTGATTTTGACAGAAAAGTCTTTTGTAAAGGGCGTATACGGAACCGGTCGTTATGTATATGACAATGCAAAAAATGATGCATCCAGAAGAATTCAGAAAAATGAAGAAAGACGTTTGATGCGTTTTGAACAAAGAGAACTGGAAAGAAAGCAAAATGCAATTGAGGAAAAGGAAGAAGCTCCTGCCAAGCCAAGAGCAGATAAAAAGGTTTCCGGTATTGCGGATGTAACATTAAAAGAAACACAAAAAGAGAAAAAGAGTGCTTCGGCTTCTGAATCAGGACTGAGAGAGATGCAGTCCAGGGAAGAAGAAGTAAATCCTATGGAAGAGCTTGATCGTATTCGTATTCACGGACTTCAGAAAAAAGAAGCAGCGAATACAGAAGAACCTTATAAAACAAAGCATAAGGTTGAGGTCATGGAAAAGGATGAATTTGATATAGACAAGGTTAGTTCTGTGATTGAAAACAGTGCCAACCAGTTTGTTGAAACTCCGAAACCTGAGATTGCAAAGCCTGTACAAAGAAGCGTACCACAGCCTGCAGTAAATAAAGTAGCTGAGGCAGCGCCGATGGCAAATGCGAATCAGGGCATGCAGCAGGTAACTGCAAAACCTGCTAATACAGCTCCGGCAGCCAATACTGCAAATGCACAAATGCAGGGAGATGAGCTGGTGATTGCTCAGCCGGTGAAAAAACCAAGACCATATAAAAAACCACCGATTCATCTTTTGACTAAAAATGAACATACTTCGTCAGGAGACAGTGAAAGACAGCTCAAGGAAACGGCTCTTCAGCTGAAAGAGATTTTAAAGACCTTTGGTGTTAATGTTACGATTACAGATATCAGTCAGGGACCGAGTGTTACCAGATATGAGCTTCAGCCTGAAATGGGTGTCAAGGTAAGCAAGATTGTAAATCTGACGGATGATATCAAATTAAATCTGGCCGCTACGGATATTCGTATTGAAGCTCCGATTCCTGGAAAAGCAGCGATTGGTATCGAGGTACCGAACAAGGAAAATTCTATGGTACTTCTGAGAGATTTGATCGAAACAAAGACCTTTAGAGAGTTTGATTCGAATCTTTCCTTTGCCGTTGGTAAGGATATTGCGGGTCAGACAGTAGTAACCGATATCGGAAAGATGCCTCATGTACTTATTGCAGGCTCGACCGGTTCCGGAAAGAGTGTATGTATCAATACCTTAATCATGAGTATTTTATATAAATCTTCTTTTGAAGATGTAAAACTCATCATGATTGATCCGAAGGTAGTAGAACTTAGTGTATATAACGGAATTCCGCATTTGTTGCTTCCGGTCGTAACGGATCCAAAGAAAGCCTCTGCGGCTCTTAAATGGGGCGTAAAGGAGATGGAAGAACGTTATAAAAAATTTGAAGATATGCATGTAAGAGACCTTAAGGGATATAATAAAAAGGTTTCGGAAATGACAGAAAATGATGGTCAGCCTCTGCCGGAAAAACTTCCGCAGATTGTTATTATCGTGGACGAGCTTGCGGACCTTATGATGGTAGCACCGGGTGAGGTAGAAGAATCGATCTGCCGTCTGGCTCAGCTTGCCAGAGCAGCCGGTATTCATCTGGTTCTTGCAACGCAGAGACCTTCGGTTGATGTTATCACCGGACTGATCAAGGCAAATATGCCAAGCCGTATTGCCTTTGCGGTTTCTTCCGGTGTTGACTCACGTACTATATTAGATATGGTCGGAGCAGAAAAGCTGCTGGGTAAAGGAGATATGCTTTTCTATCCGCAGGGATATCCAAAACCGGCCCGTATGCAGGGAGCCTTTGTTTCTGACAAAGAGGTTGCGGATGTGGTTGATTTTATTATTGCAAACAATGATTCTACTGCACAATCCTCTGAGATTGTAAATCAGCAGATGATGGAAATGACTCAGAGTTCAGAAACTTCCGGTGTTTCCGGAGCACAGGCAGTGGATGACAAGGATGTTTATTTTGCAGATGCCGGAAGATTTGTCATCGAAAAGGATAAGGCATCAATCGGTATGCTTCAGAGAGTCTTTAAAATCGGATTTAACAGAGCAGCCAGAATTATGGATCAGTTGTGCGAATACGGCGTGGTTGGAGAAGAAGAAGGAACCAAACCGAGACGTATTCTTATGACAATAGAGCAATTTGAGAATTTATTAGAAGAGATTTAAGGAGGAATATCGTTTGAAGACAGACATTGAAATCGCACAGGAAGCGGTATTAGAACCTATTACAAAAGTGGCATCGGCTCTTGATTTAACAGAGGATGATTTAGAGTTATACGGAAAATATAAGGCTAAATTATCAAATGAATGCCTCGAAAGAATGAAAGATAATAAATTAGGAAAGCTTATTTTGGTTACAGCTATTAATCCGACTCCGGCCGGTGAAGGCAAAACTACAGTCAGTGTCGGACTGGGTGAAACCTTCCACAGAATGGGTAAAAAATCAATCATCGCATTAAGAGAGCCTTCTTTAGGACCATGCTTTGGTATCAAAGGAGGAGCTGCAGGCGGCGGATATGCACAGGTTGTTCCTATGGAGGATTTAAATCTTCATTTTACAGGAGATTTCCATGCAATTACAGCAGCAAACAATTTACTTGCAGCACTTTTAGACAATCACATTCAGCAGGGAAATGCACTCGGAATTGATACCAGACAAATCGTATGGAAACGTTGTCTGGATATGAATGACAGAAGTCTTCGTAATATCGTAGTCGGACTCGGAAGCAAGATGGATGGTTTCGTCAGAGAGGATCATTTTGTTATTACAGTAGCCTCTGAAATCATGGCAATTCTTTGCCTGGCTACTGATATGCAGGATTTAAAGGACAGACTCGGAAAGATTATTGTAGCTTATAATTTAAATAATGAACCTGTAACAGCCAAGGATTTGAATGCAGTTGGGGCTATGGCAGCTCTGTTAAAGGATGCCCTTTTACCGAATATGATTCAGACCTTAGAGCATTCTCCGGCGCTGGTTCATGGTGGCCCATTTGCCAATATCGCACATGGATGTAACAGTGTCAGAGCAACAAAAGCAGCGCTTCATATGGCTGATTATGTCATCACGGAGGCCGGCTTTGGAGCAGACCTTGGTGCTGAAAAATTCTTTGATATTAAATGTAATTTAACCGGTCTTAAGCCGGATGCAGTTGTACTCGTTGCAACAATTCGTGCACTGAAATATAACGGCGGCGTGAAAAAAGAGGATTTATCCAATGAAAACCTGGATGCTTTAAAGGCCGGTATTGTGAACCTTGAAAAGCATATTGAAAATCTTCAGAATTTCAAGGTTCCGGTTGTAGTTACCTTAAATTCTTTTGTTTCTGATACTCAGGCAGAAATTGATTTTGTAAAGAATTTCTGTGAAGAAAGAAACTGCGAATTTGCCATTGCCAATGTATGGGGCAAGGGCGGCGAAGGCGGCGTAGAACTTTATGAAAAGGTGATGAAGACACTGGAAGAAAAGGAAAGTAACTTTACTCCTTTATATTCTAATGATTTACCTTTAAAGGAAAAAATTGAAAAGGTTGCAACCACGATTTACGGAGCAAAGGGTGTTAACTTTGCACCATCCGCTTTGAAACAGCTTTCCAGACTGACAGAACTGGGATTTGGAAATATGCCTGTATGTATGGCAAAGACACAGTATTCATTATCAGATGATCCTAGTCTTTTAGGACGACCTACTGATTTTGAAATCAATGTCAGAGAAGTTTATGTATCAGCAGGTGCAGGCTTTGTTGTTGTATTAACAGGTGCAGTTATGACTATGCCGGGACTTCCTAAAAAACCGGCAGCTTTTGGCATTGATGTGGATGAAAACAATCAGATTGTCGGATTATTCTAGGAGGAAAGAAAATGAAGTTAATTGATGGTAAAGCGATTTCCATGCAGATTAAGGACGAAGTAAAGGCAGAAGTAGCTAAATTAAAGGAACAGGGAACCAATGTAACTTTGGCAGTTATCCAGGTGGGAAATGATCCGGCATCTTCTGTATATGTAAATAATAAAAAGAAAGCCTGTGAATACACAGGTATGATTTCTGAAAGCTATGAGCTAAAGGAAGAAACTACTCAGGAAGAGCTGCTTGCTTTGATTGATGAATTAAATGCCAAGGAATCTGTAAACGGTATTTTGGTTCAGCTTCCTCTTCCTAAACATATTGATGAAGATATGGTTATTAAACGTATTGATCCAAAGAAGGATGTGGATGGTTTCCATCCGCAGAATGTAGGTGCATTATGCATTTCACAGTCCGGTTTTGTATCATGTACTCCAGCAGGTATCATTCAGCTTTTAAAAAGAAGCGGTGTAGAAATTGCAGGAAAGAGATGTGTAGTAATCGGCAGAAGTAATATTGTAGGTAAGCCTATGTCGCTTTTGATGCTCAGAGAAAATGCAACGGTTACTATCGCACATTCCAGAACACAGAATTTAAAAGAGGTTTGCAAGGAAGCAGATATTATAATCGTAGCAGTAGGCAAACCCAAAATGATTACTGCAGAATATGTAAAAGAAGGTGCAGTTGTAATTGACGTAGGAATTCATCGTAATGAAAACAACAAATTGTGCGGAGACGTAGATTTTGATGACGTTTGTGAACATACAAGCTTCATTACACCAGTTCCGGGCGGAGTAGGTCCTATGACAATTGCGATGCTTATGTACAACTGTTTAGAAAGCGCAAAATCAGCAAAATAGGTTAAGAGAGTGTGATTGTTATGAAGTGTCCACATTGTGGAGCTTTGATGCTTGACGAACAGGTTTTTTGCGAATCATGCGGCAAGGAAAGAGTACTTGTTCCGGTTTTTGATGCAAAAATAGAAGCACAGGTATCTCTGACTATGTCTGAAATTGCAGAGGATTTGGCGAATACAAAGGAAATTATTCCGACGGACGTCAAGCAGGCTATAGAAGAAAGAGAAAAACAGGAAGTTCTTGAAGAAATCGAAAAGATTGAACAGGAAGCGGCTGCTTTTGAAGAAGGAAAACAAAACACCGAAACCAAACCGAAAATGAATCTGGTAGCAGCAATGCTGGGTGGTATTTTTGCAGTTGTTATTTTAGTGCTGGTTGTGCTTTTTATATCCATAGGACATAATAATTCTTCCTATGAATATCAAATTGCTCAAGCTGAAAAATACTACGAAATGGAAGATTTTGAGCAAATGCTTGTCTGTGCGAAAAAAGCTTGCAAAATAGCGACCAATTCTTCCGATGCCAAAATGCTTTTGGCCAGGGCATATTATGGTTTGGGTGACACCGCAAATGAAGAAAAGACATTAAGAGCTCTGATTTTAGCGGATGAAGCTTATACTCCTGCTTATGATTTATATATTTCTATTTTAGAAGAAAAAGAGGAATATGAGGAAATCGGTAAATGGCTGGTTGCCTGTCCGCAGCAGTCTGTTCGCGATAAATATGCGGATTATTTGACGGATCAGGTTCATTTTTCAGAGGAAAGCGGTATTTTTGATTTTCCGGTTTCAGTGAAACTGATTGCTTCCGGAAAGGGCGATATTCTATATACCCTGGATGGCAGTGATCCAATCGCAAACGGAAATGTTTACCTGACTCCAATTTCGGTTACTGAGGGAACGGTTGAAATAAAGGCTGTTTATAAAAATATATACGGAATCTTTAGTGAAGTATCTGAGGCAAAATATACGGTATTGGAAAGTTCCTTTACTATGGCTCCTCAGGTTATGCCACCTTCCGGATCTTTTAACAGCCCGCAATATATTACAATTGAAAATTTGGATGAATTTGATGCAGTTTATTATACGACTGACGGAAGTGAACCGACACTGGATTCCAATGTCTATAACGGTCCTATCGTGGTACCGTTTGGAAAAAGCGAATTTCAGTTTATTGCTGTTGATGTAAACCAAAATCAAAGCGAACCGATTTCCTGTCAATATCAGTTTAATATGGATTTGGCATTGACACAGGAACAGGCAGAAAACATGCTGACGCAGGCTTTGATTCAGGGCGGTATCATTTTAGATGCAGCCGGAAACCTTCCAAATCAGTCCGGCGTCAGACATTACAAGGTATATTCGGTGATTGATGAAGGCAATGAACTTTATTACCTTTTGGATGAAAAAAATGTCGATTCTGCAGGTAATGAATCAAATTCCGGTAATAGCTATGCGGTCTGCATCAGAACCGGTGAAAGCTTTTTGGCTATAAAAACCGCATTAGGTTTTCATCTCAATAAAATACAATAAAACTTGCTATTTTCTATTTTTTTTATTATGATAGAAAAAGTGTAA
Organism: Lachnospiraceae bacterium; assembly: GCA_045643145.1. Taxonomy (GTDB): domain Bacteria; phylum Bacillota; class Clostridia; order Lachnospirales; family Lachnospiraceae; genus SVFI01. The sequence continues at coordinate 37,491 of JAZUKG010000155.1, forward strand.
AAAAATGTGCAGCCGCAGAGCTGTTAAAATATGAGGAGGACACTATGTATAAGATTGTCAGAGCAGAAGAATTAACGACAAACATATACCTTTTTGAAGTAGAAGCAAAAAGAGTAGCAAAATCATGTTTGCCGGGACAGTTTGTAATCGTAAGAACAGATGAAAATTCTGAAAGAATTCCATTAACTATCAGCGATTACAATGCTGAAACAGGAACCGTAACTATTGTAGTTCAGACTATTGGTGCATCTACAACACAGATGAAGGACTTAAAGACAGGCGATTATTTCCATGATTTTGTAGGACCTTTAGGACAGCCTTCTGAATTTTGTACAGAAGATTTAGAAAGCTTAAAGAACAAGAAAATTATCTTTGTTGCCGGCGGTCTGGGTACAGCCCCTGTATATCCACAGGTTAAATGGCTTTGCCAGCATGGTGTAAAGGCTGATGTTATCATCGGTGCAAAGACAAAAGATCTTTTAATCTATGAAGATGAAATGAAGAAAGTAGCAAACGAAGTATATGCTACTACAGATGATGGTTCATACGGCAGAAGCGGTATGGTTACCACTACATTAAAGGACTTGGTAGAAAAAGAAGGCAAGAGCTATGATGTATGTGTAGCAATCGGACCAATGATCATGATGAAGTTTGTTTGCCTTACCACAAAAGAACTGAACATTCCAACCATCGTTTCTATGAATCCAATCATGGTTGACGGTACAGGTATGTGTGGTGCTTGTCGTCTTACAGTAGGCGGAGAAGTGAAATTTGCCTGTGTAGACGGACCTGAATTTGACGGACATTTAGTTGATTTTGATCAGGCTATGAAACGTCAGCAGATTTATAAGACCGCTGAAGGAAGAGCTATGTTAAAGCTTCAGGAAGGTGATACACATCACGGCGGATGCGGACAGTGCGGAGGTGACAAATAATGGATGTATTAAAGAAAGTCCCTGTAAGAGAACAGGATGCAAAAGTACGTGCTACTAATTTTGAAGAAGTATGTTTAGGATATAACAGTGAAGAAGCAATGGAAGAAGCTTCTCGTTGTATTAACTGTAAGAATGCACAGTGTGTAAAGGGATGTCCTGTATCTATTAATATCCCTGGATTTGTTGAAAAAGTAAAAGAAGGCTCTTTTGAAGAGGCTTATCATATTATCGGTGAGTCAAGTGCACTTCCTGCTGTATGTGGTCGTGTTTGTCCACAGGAAAGCCAGTGTGAAGGAAAATGTATTCGTGGTATTAAAGGGGAACCTATTTCTATCGGTAAGCTTGAAAGATTCGTTGCTGACTGGGCTTCTGAAAATAATATCAAGCCTACAGGTGCAACTGAGCAGAAGGGTAAAAAAGTTGCTGTTATCGGTTCAGGTCCTGCAGGACTTACATGTGCCGGTGATCTGGCTAAATTAGGATATGATGTAACTATTTTTGAAGCACTTCATGAAGCCGGCGGAGTACTTGTTTACGGTATTCCTGAATTCCGTCTTCCAAAGACAAAGGTAGTTGCAAAGGAAATTGAAAACGTAAAATCTTTAGGTGTTAAGATCGAAACCAATGTAGTAATCGGTAAGTCTACAACAATCGATGAATTGATGGATGAAGAAGGCTTTGACGCTGTATTCATCGGTTCCGGTGCAGGTCTTCCAAAGTTTATGGGTATTCCTGGAGAACAGGCAAACGGTGTATTCTCAGCAAATGAATACTTAACCAGAAGTAACTTAATGAAGGCATTTGATGAAAATTCATCTACACCTATTATGCGCGGACAGAAGGTAGCTGTTGTCGGTGGTGGTAACGTAGCTATGGATGCTGCTCGTACTGCATTAAGACTCGGTGCTGAAGTACATATCGTTTACAGACGTAGTGAAGAAGAACTTCCTGCCAGAGTAGAAGAAGTACATCATGCAAAAGAAGAAGGCATTATCTTTGATTTACTTACAAATCCTGTTGAAATCCTTTCAGATGAAAACGGATGGGTAAGCGGAATCAAGTGTGTAAAGATGGAATTAGGTGAGCCTGATGCATCAGGAAGAAGACGTCCTGTTGTTGTAGAAGGTTCTGAATTCGTAATCGATGTTGATACTGTTATCATGTCTCTTGGTACATCACCAAATCCATTGATTTCTTCAACCACAGAAGGACTTGAAGTAAATAAATGGAAATGTATCGTAGCTGATGAAGTAAACGGAAAGACAACCAAAGAAGGCGTTTATGCCGGTGGTGATGCCGTTACAGGTGCTGCAACAGTAATTCTGGCTATGGGTGCCGGTAAAGCAGCTGCTAAGGGTATTGATGAATACCTCAGCAAATAATATATACTGAAATTTGATAAAAGTGAATTAAGTCCCGGTTACTTCGGTAATCGGGACTTGTAGATAGGAGAAAAACTATGCCCTGGTGTCCAATATGTAAAAATGAATACAAGGAAGGCTATACACAGTGTAGTGATTGTCATGTAGACCTGGTGCCTACATTAGATGATATGCCGCAGCCGCTTATTTTCGGTCAGGAAGAACTGATTCAGGCTATGTCTGATCTATTAAAAGAAAACGATGTGAAAAGCTTTGTTCGTTTTGATGAAAAGGAAAGACAGTATGAACTTTTAGTTTTTCCGCAGGATAAAAGCAGTGCGATTCCTTTACTGCAGAATTTTATGGCGCAGTATGAACAGGATATGCAGCAGCTGAAGGCTGAAATGGATGAAGAAATGGCAGAGGGTGCGCATGAAACTTTATTTGGCAAGCCTGCAGATCTTCACTATGAAGATAAACATGAAAAAGCATTGGAATATAAATCCAGCGCATTTGCCCTCCTTTTGGTAGGTGCTCTCGGAATTGTATTTGAAGTTCTTTTATTTATGGATTATCTTCCGATTCATTTAAACGGAAACTCTAAAATCTTAATCGGCGTGGTAATGTCGTTTATGTTTATTGCTTTTATTATCAGTGGTTTTGCTTCTATTGGTTCGTACAAAAAAGGTCTGGTAATTGCACAGGCAGAAGCTGATCGAATCAAAGAAATGAAGGATATGCTGGCAAAGAAAGCAACAAAAGAAATTTTAGACAAACAGCTTTCTATCAAGGAAAATTCTGAGGAGGATATGGCTGCTTACTATTATGAAAGAGCAAAAGCAATTAAAGCCATTATCAGAGAAGAATATCCGGATGCAAACAATGCATTAGTAGAAAAATTATCAGACGATTGGTATACAGAAATTTATGAAAATAACGATAGTAGCAGTCGGTAAAGTGAAAGAAGCCTTTTTCAGACAGGCCATAGAGGAATATTCAAAAAGGCTCAGCAAATTTATAAAGCTTGAGATCATTGAAGTGGCAGATGAAAAGACACTGGATAAGGCCAGTGAAAAAGAAGAAGAGATGATAAAAGAAAAGGAAGGCGATCGAATCCTAAAGCATTTAAATCAGGATGCGTATGTGATAGCTTTGGCTATTGAAGGCAAGCAACTGGATTCCAATGAACTTTCCAAAAAGATTGATACACTCGGAATAAGCGGAAAGAGTCATATCCAGTTTGTGATTGGCGGTTCGCTGGGATTATCACCGAGAGTATTGAAAAAAGCAGATATGCTGCTCAGTTTTTCCAAAATGACATTTCCTCATCAGCTGATGAGAGTAGTTTTGTTAGAGCAGGTATACAGAGCTTATAAAATTATGGCTGGTGAGCCCTATCATAAGTGATAGGGCTTTACATTTATACAGAGGCCTTGTTATTAGGTTTTGCATATGAAAGGATTGACTTCAATACTTTAGTGTGCTAATATAAGAAAAAATATAAAGAGCAAAAATGTCAATGTGGACATCCCCCAATCGAGATAGTCCATATTTTTTTTGCGAAAATCAATAGAAAAGGAGATTCATTATGCTTCAAACAATTACAGATGTAAACAATGCCATAAATGGCGTAGTTTGGGGATGGCCGGCACTTATTTTACTGGGGTTTGTCGGTGTTCTTATGACTTTCTTAACAAAGTTTTTCCAGGTTAGCCATATCGCACACTGGATGAAAAACACAATCGGTGCTATCTTTGGAGATAAACATGTTACAAAGCATACAGAGGACAAGAGTATTTCTCAGTTCCAGTCACTTTGTACAGCACTTGCTGCAACAGTTGGTACAGGTAATATCGTAGGTGTTGCCGGAGCGATTGCAACAGGTGGTCCTGGAGCAGTATTTTGGATGTGGTTAATCGCATTCTTTGGAATGATGACAAACTATTCTGAAAACGTTCTGGGTATTTTATATCGTCGCAAAAACAGCAAGGATGCATGGGCTGGTGGTGCGATGTACTACTTAAGAGATGGTTTAGGCAGCAAGAAAGGATGTAAGCAGATCGGTGCGATCCTTGCAGTTCTGTTTTCGGTATTCTGTCTGTTAGCTTCTTTTGGTATCGGTAACATGAGCCAGGTTAACAGTATGGTTACAAACGTAAATACAGCATTTGGTGTTCCAAATGTAGCAACAGGTATTTTCCTCGTTGTAGCAGTTGGTGCAGTTGTAGTCGGTGGATTAAAGAGAATTGCTGCTATTACAGAAAAAATCGTACCATTCATGGTAGTTGTATATTTTATTGGTACAGTCATCATTATCTGTACACATGTTACAATGATTCCTGCAGTATTTGTATCTATCTTTAAGGGTGCATTTGCTTTGAAGTCTGTAGGTGGTGGTATCGTAGGTTCAGGTATCGCACTTGCTATGAAGATGGGATTCAAGCGTGGTGTATTCTCAAATGAAGCAGGTCTTGGTTCATCCGTTATGGTACACTCAAGCTCAAACGTAAAAGAACCTGTTCGTCAGGGTATGTGGGGTATCTTTGAAGTATTTGCAGATACTATCGTTGTATGTACATTAACAGCATTTACCATCTTAAGTTCAGGTGCCATTGATCTTCAGACAGGTCTGATGACACAGGCGGCAGAAGAAGTTGGTTCCAGCTCACTTATGGCATATTCATTCCAGCAGTCATTTGGTAAGCCGGGTGCATGGTTTATCGCACTTGCAATTTTACTCTTTGCATATTCAACTGTTTTAGGATGGAGTCATTACGGAACAACAGCATTTGAATATTTATTTGGTGAAAAGCTTTCTATCATTTATCGTGTTGTATTTGTTTGCATCGTATTTGCAGGTTCTATCATGGAAGCTCAGCTTGCATGGGATATTTCAGATACTTTCAATGGTCTTATGATGCTGCCTAACTTAATTGGTGTATTAGTTTTATCACCGGTTGTTATGAAGTGTACAAAGAACTATGTAGATCGTGTTATTCATGGTAAGACAGATGTTAAGCCAATGCTTAGCATGATTCCGGAAGTACAGGAAATGCAGGAAAAGGACTTATAATAACAGAATATTAAGTTATAAAACAAATGAAAATAACAGGTAATTATCTTATTTGACTTGATTCGGTCATTGTGATAATTACCTGTTTTTTGTTTGTAAGGTGCTAAAAGTGTAACAACGAGAGGAATGCAACCTAGGTTGTAGTATTCAACGGGATTCATTGAGTAATGGATATCAATATGATAAAATAGGGATAGGTATTTCGATAGTTGAAAAGAAATTAGTTGATTGTAAACCATCGACGCAAAAAGGTAGTGTCAAGCAGTATATAAAACAGTGATTGGCCTCGATTGTAAAACAATCGACGCAAAAGAATAGGAGGTATGGCATATGAGAATGTATGATTTGATTATGAAAAAGCGTAATCAGCAAGTGCTTTCAAAGGATGAAATCGCTTTTATGGTAAAGGGGTTTACAAACGGTGAGATTCCGGATTATCAGATGTCAGCCATGATGATGGCTATTTATTTTAATGGTATGAACAAGGAAGAAACCTTGAATCTGACTTTGGAAATGGCTGCCAGCGGTGATATGCTGGATTTATCATCTATAGATGGAGTCAAGGTAGATAAGCACAGTACCGGAGGTGTGGGTGACAAGACGAGTCTGGCACTGGTACCTATGGTTGCAGCATGCGGACTAAAGGTAGCCAAGATGAGCGGAAGAGGCCTGGGTCATACCGGTGGTACGATTGATAAACTGGAAAGTTTTCCGGGCTTTACAACAGGAATTGAAATAGATTTATTTGAAAAGAATGTCAATGAAAATGGTATTTCCATTATGGGACAGACCCGGGATTTGGCACCTTGCGATAAGAAATTATATGCTCTTAGAGATGTGACAGCAACGGTAGATCAGCTTAGCCTGATTGCCAGTTCCATTATGAGTAAAAAACTGGCTTCCGGAGCAGATGCTATCGTTTTGGATGTAAAAACAGGTAGTGGTGCTTTTATGAAGACACTTGAGGATGCCAAGGCTCTGGCCAAGGAAATGACAGATATCGGTAATGGTGCAGGCAGAAAAACCATTGCGGTTATTTCTGATATGGATCAGCCACTGGGATATGCAGTCGGAAACAGTCTGGAGGTAAAGGAAGCGATTGCTACTCTGAATGGTCAGGGACCAAAGGATTTTACTGAACTGGTATTTACCCTTGGCAGCCAAATGCTGATTGCAGGAGGCGCAGCAAAGGATACAGAAGAGGCTTTAGATATGCTTCATAAAGTAATTGAAGAAAGAAGTGCACTGGATAAGCTCGCTCAGTTTATAGCTTCTCAGGGCGGAGATGCTTCCTATGTATATCATCCGGAAAAATTTGAAAAAACAAAAATTGAGGAAGAAGTACTGTCAAAGGAAGAAGGATATATTCAGAAAATCGTTTGCGATGAAGTCGGAATTTGTTCTTTGATTCTTGGCGGTGGCAGAGAAACCAAGGAAAGTGAAATTGACTTGTCTGTTGGTCTGATACTGGATAAAAAAGTCGGGGACTATGTCAAAGTTGGGGACCGACTGGCAACCATTTATGCCAATGATGAGCAAAAGATGAAGCAGGCCAAGGAGCGTCTGTATCAGACATATACCTTTGGAAAGGATATGCCAAAAACTCGTCCGTTTATCTTTGATATTATTCATTAATTTACAAAGCTCTTGTTCTAATCTCGCTGATTTTTCATATGCTTTACTATGAGTAAAAAGTGGATGGAACAAACAAAACGAAAAGTGATAGACCTAATGGAGCTGCCGGCGGATTTAGAAGAAGGCACTGCAAAGGTTATGATAACCGGTATGCAGGATGTTTGGATCGAAAATTACGAAAAAATCTTGGCCTGTTGTCCGACGGAAATAGTGATTGCAACAAAAAAGTGCAGACTGTGTCTGAAGGGAAGGAATCTTAAAGTTCTTTGTTATACTGAGGATGAAATGAGAATTCAGGGATGTTTGGAAAGTATTCATTTTGTTTGAGGTGTAATGTGCAAAGATTATTTCGGTTATGGAAGGGTTTTTTAAAAATATCTGTGCAGGGTTCGTTTTTGCAAAGATTCTTGAATCTGTGCCGCGCAAATCAAATTAGGTTAAATAATATTGGGTTTGACTATGAAGGCTTAACCGCGGAAATCCGGGTAAAGGATTTTTACAGACTAAAGCCAATATTAAAAAAAGCAAAATGTAAGGTGGTTCTCTTGGAAAAAAGAGGACTACCTTTTTTGTTATATAAAATGAGGCTGCGAAAAGGCTTTTTGTTAGGGTTTTGCCTGGCAGCTATTATGTTTTTTATGATGTCACAGATGATATGGAACATTGAACTGGTAGGATTCCAAACGATTCCGAGTAAACAGTTTATGTCATTTTTGATGGAACAGGGCATTGGCTATGGGTGCTTTAAAAGAACGATAAATACAAAACGCATACAGGAAAGTATCAGAAACGAGTATCCTCCTGTGGTCTGGGCAGGCGTTGTCATAGACGGAACCAAGCTTAGAATTGAAGTAAAAGAAAAGGACAGAAAACAAAATGTAACTGTTACATATACAGACGAAAAAGCCTGTCATTTGATTGCCTCTGCAGATGGTGTGGTGGCTAAAATGGTTACCAGGAGAGGAATTCCTATGGTAAAGGCAGGTGATGCTGTAAAAAAGGGAGATATTCTGGTAAACGGAATGATTCCAATCTGCAATGATGATGAGACCGTCAGAGAGGTGTCTTTGGTCAAAGCAGATGCGGATATTTATCTGAAAACACAGTTTCATTATAAAAATCAATTGAATTTTCAATACCGGAAAAAGAAATATACCGGACAAAAACAGACTGTTTATTTTGTTAAAGTGTTTAAAAGAAATTTTTGCCTTCAGAAAAGAAGAGAATTAAAAAGCTTTGATACGCATTGTGATTTTAAACAGCTGAATCTGTTTCACAAACTGATTTTACCTGTTTATGCGGGCCGTATTGAGTATAGAGAATATGAAACGGAAAATACGACTTATAGTGAAAAAGAACTGAAACAGATTTTACAGAATGAATTTCTGAATTTTTGCGAAAGTTTGGAGAAAAAGGGTATCCATATACAGCAAAAAGATGTTACAATAAAACAGAATAGGCGTACTATGTATTTTGATGCAGAATTAACGGTAGAGCTTATGGATAAAGAAGAAAAAGAGATAGTAGGAGCACAAAAAATTGAGTGAAGTGACCAGGGCTTTAGATTTAGATATAGAGCAGATTCAGGAAATATTCGGAAGCTATGATTCCTATATTGCACAGATTGAAAAAAATCTGCATGTTATTGTAGTGAATCGTGACGGAAGTCTGAAAATTTCCGGGCAGGAGCATGCAGTAGATCAGGCACAGCGTCTGATAGAATCTTTTGCGAAAAGTATTGAAAACGGGACTCATTTAGATGCCCAAAGAGTGAATTATGCAATGGATTTATCCGATGAGGGAGAGGATATTTCTCTCGATAGCATTGATCAGACCTGCATTTGTCATACCATTTCCAGAAAACCGATTAAACCCAAGACCTTTGGACAAAAAGAATATGTAGATGCAATGAAAAATCACATGGTGGTATTCGGCTTAGGTCCGGCAGGAACCGGTAAAACCTTTTTGGCTATGGCAATGGCGATTACTGCGTTTAAGAATAATGAGGTGGAACGTATTATTTTAACCAGACCGGCCATTGAAGCCGGTGAAAAGCTCGGTTTCCTTCCGGGAGATTTACAGAGCAAGGTAGATCCGTATTTAAGACCTTTATATGATGCCCTGTATCAGATTATGGGAGCGGAAAGCTTTTTAAAGAATATGGAAAAAGGTTTGATTGAAGTAGCTCCGCTGGCTTACATGAGAGGTCGTACCTTAGATAATGCATATATCATTTTGGATGAGGCTCAGAATACTACTCAGGCTCAGATGAAAATGTTTTTAACCCGAATTGGTTTTGGTTCAAAGGTGGTTGTTACCGGAGACCTTTCTCAAAAGGATTTGGCGCAAGGAACCAAAAGTGGTTTAGAGGAAGCGGTTAAGGTACTTTCCAAGGTAGAAGATATTGCATTTTGTAATCTGACCAGCAAGGACGTAGTAAGACATCCTCTGGTTCAAAAGATTGTAAAAGCATATGATGATTATGAAAAGAAAGAACACTATGACAAGAGAGATGGAAAACGAAAGGAAAGAAGATAGGCTTTTACTGGTTATCCGAATGGTAGCAAGCCTGTTACCGATTTTGTGTTATATATTAACAAAGTTATGGATTCATCCGGGTGCAGAGGGCTTTTCTGTTTATCCCCTGACCATTCTTTTGGTGGTGGCACTGGGAAATTTTGCAGCGCTTGGCAGGGAGGCTTTTGACCATGCCGCAGATTTTTCACAGAAAAGAGTAAAGCTTACTTATCTGGTGATAGTCGTGCTGGGATATGTGTTTGTCATGTTTGAACACATGCTTCCGTTTTATCTGTGGCCTTATCTGCTTTTGGCAGCTTTGCTCATGTATCTGGCGCAGGATACTGCGGTTTATTTTGCCCTTTTTAGTATGCTGGTACTCGGACAGATATTAAACGAAGCACCCGCTTATCAGATAGTCGGATTATTTGTAGGTCTATTATTTATATGTATCCAGTTAAAGGATTTAAAAAAAGATAAAAAATACAGAGACGGAATGATGCTTTCTGGTGTCTACTGGGTAATTATGAATCTTTGCATTATGCTTATTTATCATATGGTTACTGTAAAGCATGTGCTGTTTTTGGCGGCCGGTGTGATTATTCAACTCATTCTGTTTATTTTGGCAGCAAAGGGAATTGAGAATTTCTGTTATGCGTTTCGTGAGAATCAGTTCCAGAGATTAAACGATCCGGAAGGAAAGCTGTTATCAGAACTTAAAAGAAAGCATCCAAAGGCCTTTTATCAGGCTGTTCATACAGCATATTTTTGCGATAAAATAGCAAAAAAAATCGGCGCAGATGTCCTTTTAGCCAAAACCGGAGGGTATTATCTTCGTATTGGTTTATTAGAAGGAAAGGACAATTTGGAAAATACGATGTGGATTGCACAAAAGTATGCATTTCCAAAGCCACTGACCGATTTGCTTTGTGAGTACAAGGATAAAAATCAGCTTCTTCATTCCAAAGAAGCAGCAATTGTTCTTATGGCAGACTCCATGGTCAGTTGTGTCAGCTTTTTGTTTGAAAAGGATAAAGAGCAGACCCTTGACTATGCGAAAATTGCAGAAATCGTATTTCAAAAGCAGCTGGATTCCAATTTGCTCACGGAAAGTGAAATCAGCTTTCAGGATTTGGTTGTTATGAAGAAAATATTTGCAAAGGAAACGCTCTATTATGACTTTTTACGTTGAAAATGAATGCGGCGCAGAATTTGAGTTTTCGATTGAGAAAACAATTGAAATGGTGATAAAAGCCGCTTGTGAATATGTGAAATGTCCTTATGAGGCAGAAGTATCTGTTTTGATAACTGATGAAGAGGGCATTCATGCTTATAACAGGGAATATCGTGATATTGACAGACCGACAGATGTGTTGTCATTTCCGGCTGTGGATTATGATGCTCCAATGGATTTTTCCTATGTGGTGGAAGATCCGAATGCGTATTTGAATCCGGAAACACAGGAACTGATGCTGGGAGATATTATATTGTGTAAGGAACGTATCTTGTCTCAGGCAGAAGAATATGGTCACTCCGTATACCGTGAGTTTGCCTTTTTGATTACTCACAGTATGCTTCATTTATTTGGGTTTGATCATATGACCCCTGAGGAGGAAAAGGAGATGTTTTCCTGCCAGGAGGATATTTTAAATCAATTACAAATTTTAAGATAAAAGTAACTAAGGAGTTCACATGGCTGATACAAAAAATCAATCAATCTATATGAAATATAACGGAATCAAAACGATTAATTTTATTCCGATTTTTTTCATGGCATTATTTAAATATGGCTATATGAGCCGAAAAATCGGAGTGGGCGGAATGGCATATTTTGCAATGGCTTTTATGGTATTTTTGCTGTTCTACGCATTTGACGGCTTATTGATTCCTGATATTTTGAAAAAACTGGTTATGTTCCAGGTAAACAGAAGAAGTGTGAGAAATGCAGTTCGTTTATACAGAGTAACCTTCTTTATGACACTCGGGATTACTTTAATATTTACGTTGTTTTTGGTATTTTGCTCAGACTTTATCAGTATGCTCTTATTTGGTAAAAAGATGGCATCACTGCTAATTAAAATATTTGGTGTGTTGTTGTTGTTTGTTTCGCTTCAGCAGTGTATGAGAGGCTATTTAGAGGGAATGAACAATCAGCTTCCGGGTATTGTCAGCTTATATATCTGCTACGGAATTGATTTGGTTGCGACTATTTTATTCCAAAATCCGGTAAATGCTTATGCACAGAAGGTATCTTTACTTATGAACGATGAGCAGTACTATTTTGCTTATTCAGCAGTAGCGGGTGCAATATCGATCGTGATTGGTAATATCTTTGCTTTTCTGTTTTTACTTTTAATCATAACACTGCTTAATACTGTTCAAAAGGAACGAATCAAGGCAGATGGCATTAAAAGTCCGATTAAGCCGGTGGATATTATCAGAAACATTCTTTCGCTCGGATTTACACAGATTCTCGAAGAAGGTTTTTATATCTTTTTATTTGTTATGCTCAGTATTCTGTTACATCATACCAAGGGATATGAAATCAGTATGTACGGAAGTATCTTTCTGAGTCTGATACCTGCTATCCCTGTGTTATATTTTGGCTATATTTTAGGTAAAATAGCAGTGCGTCAGGTAAAGAATATTCTCAGAAAAGGGGATGCGCCGCATGCAAGAGAACGAATTGCAATGTCTTTAAAGGGACTGATTTTTACGAGTCTGGGTTATGTGGTTTTCCTCGTGTTTTGCAGCAGTAGCTTCTGTGATTTTGTTTTTGATAATACCAGTGAAGATTTTCTTTCGGTATTTGTAAAGATTCAAATTGTAGCACTGGTTAGTGCACTCGCAGTTTTATTGAGTTATATTGCAAAGGTATTTGTAGGTGAGGTTGTTACCGGTATTATTTATTTTTGTGGCCTGGTTGTATCCTTCTTTGTTTCGAAAATGATGCTCGGTGACAGCATGAGCTGTGATCAGGCAATGGTTTGGACAATCTTTATTGCCTCCTTTATTTTGATTTTGGTGAATGCCTTTATTGTCTATAAAAAGATTCATTTTAAGGAAGATTTGCTTCGAATCTTTATTTTGCCGCTGGTATGCGGAGCAATTATGGCAATTGTTTGCTTTGTAATTCAAAAAGTATTTGACGGGCAGGCTCCACTAATTGCCATGCTGTTATCTATGGTAATCGGTACCATCGGATACGGCCTTTGCGGATTTATGACCAGAACCTTTGACAGGCATGAATACATTATTTTGCCATTATCAAATATTTGGATAAATATCGCAAAGTTATTACATATTTACTAAAGAGCCGGAGATACTGATAGGGTAAAGGAGATCTTATATGAAGATTATTTACCGTATCAGTTTGATCATGAATATATGTTTTATGGCCGCGCTTTTAATAAAAGGCGGAATGCTATTAGGTCAAAGGTATTTGCAGCAGGATTTGAGTGTTGAAAATAGCAGCAAGGGCTCTGCGGAGAATGCAATAGATCAATCCAAAGTTATTAACCTGGAGTCTGAATATGAAGATGCTGCTGAAGTCTCGGATTTTGATACGCTGACTACCTGTGATACGACCTATCAGATTTTATCTTATGATAAGACAACCGGTATACAGGAAAAGAATGAAGAACGAATTCCGGCAGGCTTTATTGCAAAAAACAGGAAGCAGATTGAAGCCTTTTTATCGGATTATGAAGATAACGTATCCCTGGAGGATAAAGAAAAAGGATTTGTATCGGTTCAGCTGCAATCCTTTTCTCCATCCATGCTGGTCGTACAAAAAATCTATCAATCAGACTCGCATTACTGTCTGATAGTGGAAGAAGACGGATATTTAACGGTGTATGACGGACAAAAAGACCAGGTAATATTGTATACGGATATCATGGCCAAAAGACTGCCTGTACTGGTAAGACAGGAAATTGAAGGCGGGAAATATTTAGATACAGAGGATCAGCTGTATCAGTTTCTAGAATCCTATTCAAGTTAAATTGTCACGAGGAATCAAATGTTGAAAAAAGTATTAATAATCGGAGGCGGCGCATCCGGAATGATGGCTGCCTTTGTGAATGCAAGAGGGAATAATAAAGTTACCCTGATTGAACATGGCAGTGTTTTGGGAAAGAAAATATTAGCCACGGGTAACGGAAGATGTAATTTCACAAATTTGAATTTGTCGAAGGATGATTACAATGGAAATCATCCTTCTTTTGTAGAAAACGCATTAAAGCGTTTTGATCAAAATGCATTGATCAAACTGTTTGAAACCTATGGTTTGAAAATCGCAGTAAAAAGAGATGGATATGTTTATCCGTATTCCAATCAGGCAGTTACTGTGCGCGATTTTCTGGTAAAACTTTTAGAGGAACAAAAGGTACATATTGTTTTAGACTGTTATATCAAGGATATCCTTCCTTCCGGTGGTAAGGAAGGAAAATATACAGTGGTAACCAATGAGTTCACGGATACCTTTGACTATGTCATATTTGCCTGCGGAGGTAAAGCTTCTCCGCAAACAGGTTCTGACGGATCCGTAAACAAGATACTTCAGAAATTGAATTTTCAAATGGAGAAACAATATCCTTCACTGGTAAAGCTGTATACAAAGGATGCGATGCTAAAAACCTTGCAGGGAGTCAGAATGCAGGCAAGGGTTACCTTAAAGGCCGACGGAGAGTATGTAAAAGATGATATCGGAGAGGTTCAATTTACCAAGGATGCAGTTTCCGGTATTGTCGTATTTCAGTTAAGTCACGAGGCAATTATAGCCTATGAACAGGGAAAAAATGTGTCGCTCTGGCTTGATTTACTACCGGAGGATTCCTATGATGACATACTGACTTATATGGATGAGGTAGCGCAGGTTCGTGGCCAAATTACGGTAAAAGAGCTGCTGGGTGCAATGCTTCCTGCTCAGGTGACCGAAGCGGTAATGGGAAGATTGAAACTGGCTGCCGGGTTAAAGTATGCGGACCTAAACGAGAAGCAAAAGGACAAGCTGATTCATGTATTAAAATGCTTTGTGTTTGAGATTTCGGGATATCCGGGATTTGATCAGGCGCAGGTAACGATGGGCGGAGTGGCCATTGATGAACTTAATGAAAATATGGAGTCCGTAAAGCATCCGGGTATATATATAGTCGGAGAACTGATGGATATTGACGGAAAATGCGGCGGATATAATCTGCAATGGGCTTTTACCAGCGGATATATTGCGGCCATGGACTGCTTGAAATAAATGATACAAATAATCGAGAAGAAATTTAGGAATACAATATGATTAAAATATCACAGTGTAAGGTTCCTGTATCCTATACAGAAGACCTGATAAAAGAAAAGGTATCTAAACTGCTGAAATGTCAGCGCTCGGATATTTTAAAGGTCGAGGTAGCAAAGGAATCTTTAGATGCCAGACAAAAGCCTTTACTTCATTACTCTTTAACCCTCCTGGCGGAAGTGAAAGATGAAAAAAAGGTGATGAGTAAAATAAAAAATAAAGATATTCAGATCTCAAAAAAAGAGGAGTATAAACTACCTCAGAGTGATACGATCAGTCAAAAGAAAGTAGCGGTTATCGGTGCAGGTCCGGCAGGACTGGTATGCGCATATTATCTCGCTAAAGCAGGAGCCAAAGTGGTTCTGCTCGAAAGAGGAAAATGTGTAGAAGAAAGAATGCAGGATGTACAACTGTTTTGGGAAAAAGGTGAATTAAATCCTGAATCCAATGTACAGTTTGGAGAAGGCGGCGCAGGTACCTTTAGCGACGGAAAATTAAATACGTTGATTAAAGATAGATTTGGCAGATGTAAAGAGGTGTTAAAGCTGTTTGCCAGCATGGGAGCACCGGAGGATATTTTATATAAACAGAAACCGCATGTCGGAACTGATTTACTCATCGACATGGTAAGAAACATCAGAAACAGTCTGATTCAAATGGGAGCAAAGGTGTTATTTGATTCCAAGGTAACAGGCTTTGATATAGTAAATGAAAAAATTGAAGCAGCTATATTAGCAAACGGCGAAAAGATAACTGCAGATGCATATGTTTTGGCAATCGGTCACAGCGCCAGAGATACCTTTGAAATGTTGTATGAAGCCGGTATTCCGATGTCTGCCAAGGATTTTGCGGTAGGTTATCGAGTGATGCATCCACAGGCAATGATTGATGAAAGTCAGTATGGTATTCAGTCTCAGGAAACTTTGGATATATTGGGTAGTGCCAGCTATAAGCTGACACATCAGGCGTTAAGCGGCCGAGGCGTGTATTCGTTTTGCATGTGTCCAGGCGGATATGTAGTCAATGCATCCAGTGAGAAAAACAGGCTGGCAATCAATGGTATGAGTTATCATGACAGAGCTTCCGGTCAGGCAAACAGCGCGATTATTATGACTGTGACGCAGGACGATTATCAGGGAGACGGTCCTTTGGCCGGAATGTATTTCCAGCGAAGCCTGGAGGAAAAAGCATATCAGCTGGCAGACGGTAAAATGGTACTGCAACGACTTGAAGATTATAGAGAAAATAAGGCAACCGAAAAAGAGGTACTAAAGACAATTCCGGTTTGTGTAAAGGGTGCTTATGTTCCCGGAAATATCAGAGGGGTGCTTCCGGCTTCTCTGGAAGAAGCATTTCTGGAAGGAATGGATCGCTTTGGCAAAAAAATCAAAGGCTTTGATGATAAGGATACTTTGATAAACTGTGTGGAAAGCAGAACCTCTTCACCGATTCGTATTCACAGAGACGAATGTGCAGTTACTATGAAAAATCTTTATCCGTGCGGAGAAGGTGCAGGATATGCCGGTGGTATCACCAGTGCAGCAATGGACGGATTATATATTGCAGAAGCAGTGATTAAAAATTTATCCCAGAGCACGAAACAATAGCGTATGTTGGATTTTTTGTGAGAAATATGCTATAATAAACGGTTGTCGGCTTAATGTAAAGCATATAGCAGGGAAATTAGTAGGAAGGAAAACATTACTTTTATGCAGGATAAAAAATTGGATGATTACAGAGAACTGATCAAGGATAAAAAAAGAATCGTAGTAAAGATTGGTTCTTCTTCTTTGACACATAAAAAAAGCGGAGATTTGGATTATATCAAGCTGGAGGTTTTAGTTCGAGAGCTTTGTAATCTGAGAAATCAGGGTAAGGATGTAGTACTGGTTACCAGTGGTGCGGTAGCTGCAGGTAAAAAGGCAGTTATGATTGATGAAAAGGATAACCCAATTGCGGTGAAGCAGGCATGTGCAGCCATCGGACAGGCCAGACTTATGATGACCTATCAGAAAATCTTTTCAGAATACAATCAGATTGCAGCTCAGATTTTGATGACCAAATATACAATCGTAGATGATTTGAATCGATTCAATGCCAAGAATACCTTTAATGAGTTATTAAAGCTGGGTGTGATTCCGATTGTAAATGAAAACGATACCATTGCTACATACGAAATTGAATTTGGTGATAATGATACCTTGTCTGCAATTGTAGCATCGTTAATTGATGCGGATCTTTTGATTTTATTATCTGATATTGACGGATTATATACGGACGATCCAAATCAAAATAAAAAAGCACAATTCATTGATGTGGTAGAAACTTTAGACGAAAATATCATGAATATGGGTAAGGAATCAACCGGAAGCAAAGTCGGAACCGGCGGAATGAATACTAAGCTTTCTGCGGCCAAGATTGCTACAATTTCCGGTACAGATATGATTATCTGCAATGCAAAGGATGTACGTATTTTGCATCGTATTATGGACGGTCGTAAATACGGCACCTTATTTAAAGCAAATAAAGATGAAAACTTTGATTTGACGGATTATGTAATTAGTTTAAATAAATAGGAGATATAAAATGGCAACCTTAGAAGAGAAAATAGCCCGCATAAATGAACTTTATCATAAATCAAAAGCGGAAGGTTTAACCGAAGAAGAAAAAAAGGAGCAGGCTTTATTAAGACAGGAATACATCGCAAATGTTCGTAAAAATTTAAGAAGTCAGCTCGAAAATATTGATATGCAAAAGGAAGACGGATCTATCGTCAATCTGGGAGAACAGCATGCTGCAAAGCAAAACGGAAATTCGTAAAGCATATTTAAAAAAGCGCAGAAGCTTAACACATGAAGTAAAAAAAGAACAAAGCATTAAAATTTGTGACTGCCTGAAACAGACAAAAGCGTTTAGAAATGCAAGGCAGATTCTTTTGTATGCTTCTACCTATGATGAGGTAGATACAAAGCTGATATTTAAGCTTTGCACGGAAAGTGGTAAAACGGTGTTTTATCCCAAGGTTATAGGACCGGGAGAAATGCTATTTTATGAAGTGACCTCGATAAAGCAGCTAAAGCCGGGGTATCAAAAGATTATGGAACCGGCTGGAGATACACCGGAATATGTGAATCTGCCGGAGGATATTCTGGTAATGCCGGGAGTGGTTTTTGATCGGTTTGGAAACCGATTTGGATACGGCGGAGGATTTTATGACAGATTTTTGGCCGCTCATCCTGATATATACAAATTAGCTTTGGCGTTTAACGAACAGATTTATCAGGAAGGTATTTTGCCGACAGAAGAGTTTGATGAAAAGGTCGATGCGGTTATATCGGCAGAAGGAGTAAATGAATATGAATGAATATTTAGTAGAAATCGGAAAAAATGCAGTAGCTGCAAAATATGAGCTTCAGGCATTAAAAACAGAGGAAAAGAATCGTCTTTTAGGTGTGATTGCAGATGATCTGGTAGCAAACAGTGAAGCAATTATCAAGGCAAATGAACCGGATTATGAAAACGGAATCAAAAACGGAATGTCTGCCGGTATTTTGGATCGTCTGAAATTAACCAAAGAAAGAATTGAAGATATTGCGACAGGTCTCAGACAGATTATTGATTTAGAGGATCCGGTCGGAAAGGTCATTGAAAGTTTTGAAAGACCAAACGGAATGAAAATCAATAAAGTCAGCACTCCAATGGGTGTTATCGGAATTATTTATGAAAGTCGCCCAAATGTAACAGCAGATGCCTTTGGACTTTGCTTTAAATCCGGAAATGCGGTGATTTTAAAGGGTGGTAGTGATGCCATTCATTCCAATACAGCGATTACAGAATGTATTCGAGCTTCTCTGAAAAAGGAAGGCTACAATCCGGATATGATTCAGCTGATTACCAAAACAGAACGTGAAGTAACTGCAGAATTTATGCGTTTAAAGGAATATGTAGATGTATTAATTCCACGTGGCGGAAAAGGTCTGATTAAAGCTGTAACTGAGAATTCATCTATTCCGGTTATTGAGACCGGAAGCGGTAACTGTCATATTTATATTGATAAGGATGCGGATATTAACAAGGCAATTCCGATTATTATCAATGCAAAGACTCAGAGAATCGGTGTATGTAACGCCTGTGAATCTCTGGTTATTCATGAGGCTGTAGCAGAGAAATATTTACCTCTTATCTATCAGGCATTAAAGGAAAAAGATGTAGAAGTCAGATGTGATGAAGCTTCTCATCAGATTTTACCGGAAAGCACGAAAGCATGCGAGGAAGACTTCTCTACGGAATATTTAGATCTTATTTTATCTGTTAAGACAGTATCGGATGTAAAGGAAGCGATTGCGCATATCAACCGTGTAAATACAGGACACAGCGAAAGTATCATCACTGAAAATCAGGAAACAGCAGATATCTTCCTGCAGGGTATTGATGCAGCCTGTGTATATCACAATGTATCAACCAGATTTACAGACGGATTTGAGTTCGGATTTGGGGCTGAAATCGGAATCAGTACACAAAAGCTTCATGCCCGAGGTCCAATGGGACTGAGAGAACTCAATTCTTATAAATATACAATCGTCGGAAACGGACAGATTCGCGGTTAATTTACATATTTGACAGCGAGATTATTAGATTGAATCAGAAAGAGAAAAAACATGATTGAAACAAAAAAGATGGAAGAAATCATAGGACAGATGGATTTGAGTTTATCTGCTCCTGAAAACGAACCGGACAGACAGTATTATTTTATTGGTTTATTAAAAGAAAAGGTAAAAAAGATGACAGAGGAACTGGGAAGAAAACCTACCTTTTGTGTCGTTACCTTTGGCTGTCAGATGAATGCCAGAGACAGTGAAAAATTAGTCGGTATATTAACTCAGATCGGTTATGAGGATAACGGAGAGGATGAAAAGTCAGATCTCGTTATTTTCAATACCTGTACCGTTCGTGATAATGCCAATCAGAGAGTATACGGAAGATTGGGTATTTTAAACGGATACAAGCGCAAGAATCCGCATATGAAAATCGCATTGTGCGGATGTATGATGCAGGAGGATTCCGTGATTCAGAAGCTGAAACAGAGCTACCGCTTTGTAAATCTGATATTCGGAACTCACAATATTTACAAGTTTGCAGAACTTTTATATACCATGCTCATCAATGAAAATGAGATGGTGATTGATATTTGGAAAGATACCAATGATATCGTGGAGGACTTACCGGTAGTACGTAAGTATCCGTTTAAGTCAGGTATCAATATCATGTTTGGCTGTAATAATTTCTGCAGCTACTGTATCGTGCCATATGTACGAGGCAGAGAACGCAGCAGATCTGCCAGAGAAATTATTCGAGAGATTGAGATGCTCGTTGCAGACGGTGTAAAAGAGATTATGCTGCTCGGACAAAATGTTAATTCTTATGGCAAGAATCTGGACGAGGGTATTTCTTTTGCAAAACTGTTAACTATGGTAGAAGAAATCGAAGGACTCGAAAGAATCCGTTTTATGACCTCTCATCCAAAGGATTTATCCGATGATTTGATTGAGGTAATGAAACATTCAAAAAAAATTTGTAAGCATCTGCATTTACCTCTTCAGTCAGGCTCAACCAGAATTTTAAAGGAAATGAATCGAAGATATACCAAGGAAGATTACCTGAATCTGGCGCTTAAGATTCGTAAAGAAATACCGGATATCGCAATTACAACAGACATTATTGTCGGATTCCCCGGAGAAACCAAAGAGGATGCATTAGAGACTGTAGATGTCATCAAAAAGGTAGAATTTGATAATGCATTTACCTTTATTTATTCAAAGCGTACCGGAACACCTGCTGCCGCAATGGAAAATCAGGTAGATGAAGCTTTGGTAAAGGAAAACTTTGATATGATTTTGGCTACGGTTCAGGAATATTCCAAGAAACGTGCCGGTCAGTATGCAAATATGGATGCTGATATTTTAATCGAAGATGTAAACGATCATGATGACAGCCTTGTGACAGGAAGAATGTCAAATAATACATTGGTTCATGTAAAGGGCGGCAAAGAATTAATCGGTCAGATTGTAAAGGCTCATTTGGATGAATGCAAAGGCTTTTATTATATGGGTCATATTATTTCAGAATAAATTGATTTTTATTTAGAGAGGTTCCTATGGCAGAATTAACTCCCATGATGCAACAGTATCTGGAAACAAAAGAACAGTATAAAGATTGCATTTTGTTTTATCGTCTCGGCGATTTTTATGAAATGTTTTTTGACGATGCTCTGACTGCGTCCAAGGTATTGGAAATTACCTTGACAGGAAAAAACTGCGGTTTAGAGGAGCGTGCACCTATGTGCGGTGTTCCTTTTCATGCAGTGGATTCGTATTTGAATAAACTTGTATCAAACGGTTACAAGGTTGCAATCTGCGAACAGGTAGAGGATCCAAAGCTTGCCAAAGGAATCGTAAAACGTGAAGTGGTTCGTATTGTAACACCGGGAACCAATTTAAATCTTCAGGCTCTGGAGGAAAGCAAAAATAATTACTTGATGTGTATCGCATATATGGATAACGGAATTGGCGTTTCTGTAGTGGATGCACTGACCGGTGATTATTATGTAACAGAGGTTTCGGACGAGAGAAAGTTAAATGATGAAATCGTTAAATTTTCCCCGACGGAAATCGTGTATAATGATAATTTTCTCGTAAGCGGTTTTTCAATTGAAGATTTATGCCAGAGAACCGGTATTTCCGCTTATAAGCTGGATAACTGGTACTTTGACGAAGCACTTTGTCATCAGCTTTTATGCGAACATTTCAAGGTGAGTCAAATGACCTCATTGGGGATTGATGACTTTTTGGCCGGTCAGATAGCAGCCGGTGCTATTTTAAAGTACTTATATGAAACACAGAAAAACGGACTGGGTAACATCACTCATTTAACACCATATGTTACCAGTAAATATATGCTTTTAGACAGTGCGACCAGACGTAACCTTGAGCTGGTTGAAACTCTCAGAGAAAAGCAAAAAAGAGGTTCCCTTTTATGGGTTCTGGATAAAACAAAAACAGCTATGGGAGCCAGAATGCTCCGCAGCTTTATCGAACAGCCTTTGATTGACCTGGATGATATTGTAAAAAGACAGGATGCAATTGAAGAACTGAATAAAAATGTAATCAGCAGAGATGAAATTCGAGAGTATTTAGGACCGATTTATGATTTGGAAAGACTGCTGGGTAAAATCAGTTATAAGACAGCTAATCCGAGAGACTTGATTGCTTTTCGAAATTCTCTATCCATGCTGGCTCCAATCAGAAGTGTACTGGCAGATTTTAACAAGGATCTGATGCAGGAAATTACAGAAGATCTGGATCCTTTGGAGGATTTATATGCGTTAATCGAAGAATCCATTATGGAAGAGCCTCCGCTTACCATCAAGGAAGGCGGAATTATCAAAGAAGGCTTTTCAGAGGACGTTGACAGATTAAGAGGTGCCAAGACAGAAGGTAAAAACTGGCTGGCTCAGCTCGAAAATGATGAAAGAGAACGTACCGGGATTAAAAACTTAAAGATTAAGTACAATAAAGTATTCGGATATTATTTAGAGGTTACAAATTCATTTTTAAATCAGGTTCCGGAAGATTATATTCGTAAGCAGACGCTAACTAATGCAGAGCGTTTTACCATGCCAAAGCTCAAGGAAATGGAAGATACCATTTTAAATGCAGAGGATAAATTGTACGGACTTGAATATGAACTGTTTTGTCAGATTCGCGATCACCTGAGTGAGAATATGGAACGAATCCAAAAAACAGCAAAGGCAATTGCCAAGCTTGATGTATTTGCATCCCTTTCTTATGTGGCAATGAGAAATCAATATGTCAGACCAAAGCTTGGTACAAAGGGAATTATCAATATCAAAGATGGCAGACATCCGGTAGTAGAAAAGATGATTCCAAATGATTTGTTTATCAGTAATGATACCTATCTTGACGGCGATAATCATATGATTTCGATTATTACCGGACCAAATATGGCCGGCAAATCAACCTATATGAGACAAACAGCCCTTATTGTTTTGATGGCTCAAATCGGTAGTTTTGTTCCTGCCAAAAGTGCGAGAATCGATTTGGTGGATCGAATCTTTACCAGAGTAGGTGCATCCGATGATTTGGCCAGTGGTCAGTCGACCTTTATGGTGGAAATGAATGAAGTGGCAAATATTTTAAGAAATGCTACCTCAAAGAGTTTACTTATTCTCGATGAAATCGGACGAGGTACGTCGACCTTTGATGGGTTGTCCATTGCCTGGGCAGTGGTAGAACATATCAGTAACCGCAAGCTAAT
>JAZUKG010000156.1:0-6166 GCA_045643145.1 Lachnospiraceae bacterium
TATTCCACGGGGATTTGCGTTAGTTTTTGATTTACAATTACGGGGATTTGCGTTATACTCTCTTTTGAAAGGTGGTATCGGCTATGGACAATGGTGTTTTTAAGAGAAAAATCTATGAAGAGATACGTGAATGGAAAGATAGATATAGTGAAAAATATGCTCTGTTAATAAAGGGAGCCAGGCGAGTTGGTAAGTCTACTATTGCCGAGGAATTCGCAAGGAATGAGTTTAAGTCATATATTATGATAGACTTTGCGCATACAAGTAAGGAAATCGTTGATCTTTTTGATGACACTTATAATCTGGATTTTTTCTTTTTGCAGTTGCAGCAGCTGACCGGAAAAAGATTGTATGAGAAAGAATCTGTGATTATATTTGATGAGGTGCAACTTCAGCCGAAGGCAAGACAGGCAATTAAGTATCTTGTAGCTGACGGTAGATATAAGTACATTGAAACCGGCTCTCTTATATCTATAAAGAAAAATACAAAGGATATCCTGATTCCGAGTGAGGAAAGAAAGATATCAATGTATCCAATGGATTTTGAGGAGTTCCTATGGGCAATAGGTGATGAGGTAACTGCAGATACGATAAGAATGCTTTGGCAGAATAAAAAAGCAGCAGGAAACTCAATGCATAGGAATATCATGCGTCTTTTCAGATTGTATATGCTTGTGGGTGGCATGCCCCAGGCGATAGAAACATATTTGAATCAGAATAATCTGGAAGCTGTCGATGAGACAAAAAGAGAGATTATCGATTTGTACGAAGAAGATTTTACCAAGATTGATGCAGGAGGACTGGCTGGAGACATATATGATGCTATTCCTGCAAGTCTTAGTGGAAATGCATCGAGATATGTTTTAGCAAACGCAAGAGAAGGAGCAAGATCGGAACAGGTGTGGGAGTTAATCCCGGATATGCTGAGTTCATATACAGTAAACATCGCATATCATTCAAACGACCCGATTGTTGGAATGCCGTTAACGAAGGATATCGGACGATATAAGCTGTTTACCTCTGATACCGGATTATTTGTTACATTGGCATTTAAGGACAAAGACTATACTGAAAATATTATTTATAATAAGCTTCTTTCGGATAAGTTGGATACTAATCTCGGATACATTTATGAGAATGTTGTAGCGCAGATGCTTACCGTTAAAGGTAATAATCTTTTCTATTATACAATGGAAAGTGAGACGTCACATCATTTGCATGAAATTGATTTTCTGATTTCATGCGGTGATAAGATATGTCCGCTTGAAGTTAAGTCGGGAAATTATAAGAGTCATAAATCCTTGGATGCATTCTGCGGTAAGTTCAGTAACCGCGTTAAAGATAAGTATGTGGTTCATACAAAAGATTATAAATGGGAGAATGGTGTTAACTATGTTCCTGTATATATGATTCCGTTTTTGTGATTTATAGCATAGCATATGAAAGGTTTGTAGAATCATAAATAAAATATATACCCGGTACAATTCAGATGGAAATTGTACCGGTTTTTCTGTATAATAGTGGAAGTGGAAGAGTTCGCTAAGCTCTTATTGAGTTGACTGCATCGAATGGGGAAAAAACAAAAGCCTCATAACCCTTGATTTTACCGGGTTGTGAGGTTTTTTTGAGTTGGGGAAGTATTGTTCTTAATAGTCAGCAGTGAAACTTTTTCTGAACCGATTACGAATATAACTATGGAAGGAGGAGATCGGGTGGATAATTTGCAGGAAAGAAAACTAATCAGGAAAATTGTTCTGTTTGGGTCGTCAAAAGCCGCAGATACACTTATACGCAGCTATTATGATGAGATATACCGGTTTGTGGCAATACAGATTGGCGATAAGGATACGGCTTATGATCTGACACAAAATATATTTATTTCAATGCTTCGTTCGATTGCCTCTTATCGGGAAGAGAGAGCATCCTTCCGGACCTGGCTATATAGAATTGCAACGAACAGGATAATTGATTTTCGAAGGAAAACGGTGCCACGGACGATTTCGCTGGATGAATTAAGCGAAGCGGAAGAAAATGGGTGTGCAGAAGAGATTGATTATTGTAAAAACATTGCCGGGAAGCAATTAATGGAGCAGATAGAAAAATATGTATGTGGATTTGAGACGGATATTCAGCAGATATTCCGATTGCACATATATGGGGAAGAGACATTTCAGGAAATAGCTGTGCTGATAGGAATATCGGAAGCAACGGTCAAGTCAAAGTATTACAGGCTGATAAAACAAATCAGGAAGGAGTTTAGGGATGAATACATGGAAATTATCTGAAGAAGAAAAAGAAAACGCCATCCGCAGTATTATAAAGCAGGGCATTGTTACTCCTAAAAGCAGGATAAAAGGAATAATAGATATATGTAAGTCCTGTACGTTTAGCGTGCTGTTTTTTGGTATAGGAGACTGTGTATTTTTAAGCATCCTTATAACGTTATGTCTTTGGCTTTTTTTCCTGGAAGCCGGCAAGAAAACCATTTTATGCACGGTATTTACACTTTCGCCTTTTGTGTACCTGATGTCCTTTTCCTTAACAACATGGAAGGAAAAAATCCTGCAGCTTTACGAGATTACAATGAGCTGCCGTTATACAATCCGACAGGTCACGGCATTGAGAATGATATATTTCAGTATTGGCAACATGTTGATTAACACAGTGGTTTTGGCGATTGTATCACGGAACGAATTTGCGGCTTTTTGGAAAATGCTGGGGTTGTCTTTTTCTTCGCTTTTTTTGTATGGAATGATAATGCTGGTATTTCAGATTAAGGGCAGGGTGTATTTATCTGTCGGAGTACCTCCGGTTATGTGGGGACTGTTTAATCTGCTGTTTTCACTGTTTTATGAGGAACAGGCTGAGGGATTTTTTTTAACAATGACAAATGGAATAATCTGGTTATTTACAATAATATTATTCATTGGATTTATATTCATGCTGTATTCATTTTCAACATTAAGGCAAGGGGGAGAAAAACAGTATGCTGTCGATTAATCACGTAACAAAAAAATATAACAGTTTTACGGCTTTGGAGGATATCAGTCTTGAATTTCAGAACGGGGTGTATGGGCTTCTGTCGCCCAACGGGGCCGGAAAAACCACGCTCATAAAAATGCTGGCAACTCTATCCTTTCCTACAAAGGGGGAAATCACATGGAACGGAGAGAGTATAGTTTCACTTGATGAAAAGTACAGGGATATTGTGGGGTATCTGCCTCAGAAATTCGGTTATTACAGGAATTATACTCCCCGGCAATTCCTAAGATATCTTGCTACACTTAAGGGGCTTAAAGCTTCGTATGCAGATAAACGCATTACTGATTTACTGGAAGAGGTCGCGCTGACTGATTCGGCGGACAAGAAGATGAAAAAGTTTTCCGGCGGTATGATTCAAAGGGTTGGGATTGCACAGGCTCTGCTGAATGACCCGCACATACTGATTCTGGATGAGCCGACAGCAGGGCTTGATCCGAAGGAAAGGGTCCGCTTCCGCAATATGATCCGCGAATTGTCAGGTGACCGAATCATTATTTTATCCACACATATTGTAGCCGATATAGAGACAATAGCGGATAAGGTGATTATGCTTAAGGATCGCAGGGTATTCTGTTGTGATTCGCCCGAGAGAATCTGCGGCATGCTGGACGGAAAGGTATATGAGGTACCGTCCGGGGCTCATACTACAGCTCCTCATGTAACGCTTAGTGAACGGCAGAACAATTATGAGACGGTGACACGGATGTATTGTGAGGAACAGTGCGGGGATGCTATTCCCGTACAGCCGAATCTGGAGGATGCTTTTCTGGTCGTATATTCAGATGAAAATATTTTGGAAGGGCGTATCGGATGACTTATTGTTTAGCGGAGATAAGTAAAATTTTGAAGGAGAAGCTGCTTTATATTTTTTTGTGTATCTGTCTGTGTATCAATATCGTGCTCTGCTTCATTAATCCTAATGTCAGAAAGTCTTTTAATCAGCTGTCGGACAGGGACTTTCTGCAAAGCGGAGAAAAAATTTACGATAAATACAGTGGCGCAAATCTTGGCAAAGCATATTATAATGAGCGCTACATTAATTCATCGGTACTGAATCAGCTGATGAAGACAAAATATGACAATCTGCAGAACGCAATTGACCGGCTGAATTCTGAAGATGCGGATCTGTCATATTATGCCGGGGAATTGACACCATCGGTACATGAGGCTCTGTTTGAGCGGCAGCTGAAAGCCCTGATAATAGAATGTATGATATTTATTTCATTATTATGCCTCAGGGCTTTTTCAGTAGAATCCCAAAATGAAACCGAAGCCCTGATATATAGCTCCTTCAGAGGCAGGCGGGTGGCAAAGGATAAGATTATTGCGACGGGTATTGCAGGATTGATATTCTGTTTGACCCTGATTGTCATATCGTTAGGGGTATTTTTTTCGGCGTGGGATTTTGGACGGATATGGGACATGAACATTTCCGGCAGCTATAACCTGGTACATGAACCAACAGTTGCTGTTTATCTGAAACCATTTATTACATGGAACAGTTTTTCGGTAAAAACATATTTAGTTTTTTCGCTGCTTTTGACAGGGATGATATTGATAGCCTGGTGGCTGATTTCAAATGCAGTTGCACTTTTTATCCGAAATGATTTTAAGAGGGCATTAATTCTTGTTGCGTTCCTGGGTCTGCCGTGTTTCGGGATTATGTTATTCCCGGAACTGAATTTATCCGTCGCTTATTATCTTTCCACCCTTACCCTGTCCATGGTGGTTTTATACAGCCAATGGTGGTTTACGGATTTGGGTCATTATACGGTGTTTGCATATCAGGAGACCGGGGTTGTCATTGTTAATCTGTTGGCAGCCGTAATTTGTGTCAGTCTGGGAATACGATATTTTAGAAGAAAGGACATGAAATAAATGTTTAGAGCTGAAATGAGAAAAATCCTGAGACCGGGTATAATCGGTCTGATAATCCTTATATCAGTGCTGATGTATTATTCGTTTATGTCATGGATGATAAAGCCGTTTAAGGGATATGATGGGACTGACTCGATGAACGTCAAGATGGAGATTTGTAAGGATTTAATAAACAAATATGGGAACAGTATAGAAGAAGAGGCACCCGAAAGGATAATAAACGGGTATCAGGATATGCAGGTTATTCTGAATTCGTTTATAGCCGGGGAAAGATTATTTTCCGATAACGGAGTAAATAATTATAATGATTTCCGGAAATACGAGCAGAATGCGATTAATGGAATTGAGGGGTACGATTATAATATTTATGCCGGAATGCGTAATCTGATTGAACATGAGACCGAAGAAAGTACAATGTATTATGCGGAATATGAGAGCATTATACAGAAATACGAGGAGTCGGGCCGGACCAGACCCGGAATTCTGCCATTTGAAATAATAACATACGCGTCGGATTTTTTTGTATATCTGATTATAGGCTGCATGGTGTGTGCTTTTCTGTTGGCGGCACCTGTTATGGTGACCGACCGGGCTGAAAACGTGCTCCCGAATCAGTATTCATCTAAAAAAGGGAAAAAAATTTTCGGACTGCAGTACCTATGCATGAATGTTTCTGTAACAGTGCTTGTAAGTATATTGATGTCTGCTGCTTTATTGATATGGTGGAAGTCAACAGAAACACAGATATTTGCGGATTCGGCTGTTAATTCTTTTATGAATTCAAAGATTTCGGTAATAAATCTGACATATGGTCAAATGATAAATTACTATATAATTATCGCTTATATTCTGACGCTTGGGAGTTCAAATATTGTTTTTTTTCTGTCTTCAAACAGTGTGAATGTAATCAGCATGCTGATTAAGGCTGTTCCGGTGCTGATAGTCGGTTGCTTAGTCGGATTGCTGATGAAATATATGTGCTGTACAGACAATTCTATTTATAAGGTGTTCCGGATTCCGTACTGTGAAGTGATGGTGGCTGCAATCATTTTTATTCTGGGAATATCGTTAAATATCCTATATTATTGCCGCCTAAAGAGGAATGACTGTTAATTGATGTGCCATATACGATGGACCATTGCCTGAATATGGGGTCAAAAATTTTTTTAATCCCGGTGTAATATTTATGCCCGCAACAGCGTTTTATAGGTGAAAGGCCTTTTATGTTACTATTCACAAATACAGA
>JAZUKG010000157.1:0-11262 GCA_045643145.1 Lachnospiraceae bacterium
CTCAATTCTGGTCTCATATCCCTCCGGGAAGGAATCAATAAATTCATCTGCGCAGGCCAGTTTGCAGGCATGCTGACAATCCTCCAGGGTCGCATTTTCATCTCCCCATCTGAGGTTATCCAAAATACTTCCTGAGAAAAGCACATTTTTTTGAAGCACAACCGATACTTCATTTCGAAGTGTTGTCAAATCGTAAGTCCTTACATCCTTGCCTCCGACCAGCACGCGTCCGCTCGTCGTATCATAAAGACGACTGATAAGGTTAACCAGACTCGATTTTGAACTACCGGTAGCACCGATAATACCAATGGTTTCTCCTGACTGAATAGAAAGATTCACATCAGAAAGAATCGGATTTTCAAGCTTTCCGTGGTAATCAAAGCAGGCATGATCAAATACAATGCTGCCATCCTTTACATCAAAATCCGGATTTTCAGGATTGGTAAGTGTACTGCTTTCATTAAGCACCTCGCTGATACGCTGTGCACTGGCAGAACTCATCATCATCATGACAAAAATCATGGAAAGCATCATCAGGTTCATCAGAATATTCATACAATATGCCAGCATACTCATTAAATCACCGGTAGAAAGCATATTTTGAACAATCATCTTGGCTCCGATCCAGGAAATCAGCAAAATACAGCTGTAAACGGTAGTCATCATAATCGGGCCCTGAACGGAAATCCATTTTTCAGCCTGCAAAAGCATGGAGTACACCTGAAAGCTGGCATTTTTAAATTTGTCTGTCTCAAAATCCTCTCTGACAAAAGCCTTTACTACACGAATTCCGGAAATATTTTCCTGAACAGAGGCGTTCAAATCATCATATCTGGCAAAAGCCTGAGTGAAATAGCCGTGAGTCTTGCTCATAATAAGAGCAATAAAACAAGCTAAAATAATAACAGCGACCAAATAAACATTGGCAAGCTTTGGACTGATGACATAGGACATAATCATCGCCAAAATAAGGCTGAGCGGTGCACGGATACACATACGAAGCATCATCTGATAAGCCATCTGAATATTGGTAACATCTGTCGTTAATCTGGTAATTAATCCGGCAGTTGAAAACTTATCAATATTTGCAAAAGAAAAGCTTTGAATATTTGCAAACATACTCTCTCTTAAATTTTTAGCAAAACCGGCTGATGCCTTGGAGGCAAAATGTCCGGCTAAAATTCCGGCTGCCAATCCGATGACTGCCATCGCAATCATAATGGCACCGATTTTATAAATATGATTTAAATTTCCTGCAGTCACACCATCATCAATAATAGAGGCCATTAAAAACGGGATAATCGTTTCCATAAAAACCTCTAACAGCATGAATAAAGGTGTCACAATGGAAGGCCACTTATACTCTTTGATTTGAGCCGCCAATGTCTTTATCATATCAAGTCTCCTTTTCGTTCTTTTTACTTCTTTTCCAATATAAAAACACTATTTCTATTGTATTTCTTTTAAGTAAAATGGTCAAGTTGCGGATAAATAAAAAACAGCCCGGATGGGCTGTTTTCTTTTGATTTTTATACTATTTTCCGATTAGACTCCTACTACGCTCTGCTTTCTTAAAAGGATCACACATCCCCATAAAACAGCGATACAGATGACTGTAACAATGCAGGCAATAAAACCGCTGAATACATGAGTATTGGCCCAGAAAATCGCGTCAGTAATACTTTGCAGGATATTTTGTACGATAGGATTACGGCTAAATTTTCCTACAAGCATCATAATGGCAGAAAAGCCGATCCAGCCTATCGCAATTGAGGTAGGTCCGAATATCATGTTTAAGCTTCCAAAAACCATGCGAACTGTAATCAGGACCAGGAAGATTGCGATGGTATTAAATGGGTTTCGAAGCATAAAATCCACAGCTACCTTTGCATCCATTTCCAAAACATATCCGCGATATACAGTGTTCTGAATAAGTGAATCGATTCCATATAACACAAAAAAGACAATGATACCTACTAATGTGAGAATCGTACTCACAATAAATTCACTCTTTATAAATGACTTTCTGGTCTGAGACATACCAACTGCAAGATCAAACTCCTGTCTCATTCCGTAGGTTCCAAAAAACACATAAAACATTCCCATAATCATGGTACCAAGAAAGGTTGCAATCATTGCAGTAGTGGTTTCCGGGTCACCTTGTCCAAAATGTTTTACTATTATAAAACAGCTCAGTGTTCCTACCAAAAAACCTGCCAGACCAAATACAACCATGGCACCGCATTCTTCTGTAATTCTTTTCAAATACTGTTTATTCATACATACTCCGTTTCCAAATCTTTATGAAAGACTCAAGTTCATAATTCTTTTATTCATACTTCTGACTAACATAATGGTTGAGACTACTACGATAACTCCTAATACTGCTGCAATCCATACCAGCTTATCCATAACAGCTGCCGGGAAAACATCTGATAACTGATTGTTTACAATAAGAGCACAGAGGACACCTGCTGCCACTCCGAAAAGTGTTGTAAAAACTCTGGCAAATTTAGCCAACGGATTGCTCTGATCTGCTAACACTGCTGTGACCAATCCGATACTGATACTGCAAAGACTGGAAATTGCACTACTTACTAAAACTACCGGTATCGATACGCTGATGTTTTTATAACTGATATAACCATAAAACAATGCACCCAGAAGGATGGTCTGCTCAATAAATGTTTCTGCAACTACTACCTGAAACCCTTTCATCACATGACTTCTGATCATACTCATGGATAAAGCAGTCGGAACTCTGGTAAGTGAGATATTGGAAACAATCACAAATCCAATCATAAAGGTAAACAATGCTGCAAACGGATAAGCCCCGTCTAAAAAGAATTGTTCCTTTCCGTCCTGCATAACAAATCCCATTACCAGACCATATCCTAATGCAAAAAGAATTAACTGAGCCAGGATTTTAAATTGTGTTATTGTAAAATATTTGATTACTTTATTCTCTTTCATATTAATCACCACATAATGCAAGGAATGCATTTTGTAAAGAAACATTGTTAATAGTTACTTCCTGAGCCGGCTGTACATCCTGACCTTGTTCAAGTAAAACAGTGACTTCTTTTCTTCTTCCGATAACTGACTGGCTGACTACATGAAGTCCTTTGGTTAAGGCATCTACATCTTCGGTTTTTCCGGAAATATGACGGATTCTTTCTAAAAGCTCTTCTGTATTTTCCTTCAGTAAGATGTCTCCCTTTTTCACGATGATTACTTCTTCAAAAACAGGAGCAGCTTCATCAATGATATGTGTCGATACCACAAAAGTTCTCTGAGATTCTGTGAACTCCTCAATCAGGAGCTGATAAAATTTATCTCTCATAAACACATCAAGTCCGGCTACCGGCTCATCTAAAAATGTGATTGGAGCTTTGGATGCCAAAGCCAGGATGATGGTTACCATAGAAAGCATACCTTTTGATAATGCATTCAGTTTTTTCTTTGGATTTATTTCAAATTCCTGAATCAGTTTGTCAGCCATTTCCTGATCCCAGTATGGGAAGAATGCTGCTCCTGCTCCTAAATAATCCTTTACCTTTAAGTTGCCGGAACTAAGCTGATTAGCAGGTCCTACATTTAATTCTCTTGAAAAACAGATCTGATTCAGACTTTCCTGATTTTCCCAAACCGGCTGACCGTTTAATGTAATGCTTCCGCTGGTTGCCGGATTCTGAGCACTGAGCATGGATAAAAGTGTTGTCTTTCCTGCTCCGTTTCTTCCGATCAATCCGTAAATCTTGCCGGATTCAAGTTTTAAATTCACTCCGTGTAAAACCTCTGTATTTTTATATTTCTTTGTTAAATTCTGACACTCTAATGTGCCCTCAAACATTTCTTCTCTCATTATGTTCTCCTTTTTTCACTCGATTAACAGCAATTTATTTTTCACTTGCCTTGATCATTTCTATAATTTCATTTGTTGTAATTCCCAAATCCTTTGCTTCAGTCAACAATCTGACTAAAAAGCTTTCATAAAATTCTTCTTTTCTCTTTTCCTGTATCATGGCCTTTGCCCCCTTCGTTACAAACATTCCAATTCCTCGTTTTTTGTACAAGATACCGTTGTCTACCAAAATGTTTACTCCCTTTGCTGCAGTCGCCGGGTTGATGGCATATATTTTTGCCAGTTCATTGGTACTTGGTACTCTTTCTTCTTCTAAAAGAACATCTCTTAAAATATCATTTTCAATCATTTCGCTAATCTGCAAATAAATTGATTTTTCCTGTGATAAAGATTCGTTCAATGCTTCACTTCCTTTCTATCCGTTTTGCTGATTCATTTTTTATTCCAATTTCCTTTTTGGGTTCGTTTGTTCTTTGGTTCATTACTTGTGTAACTAACCATACAACCAACTAACTGATTTGTCAACTAATTTTCGAAATATTTTTTATTTTTTGGGGATGCTTGTATGATATGTCAATTTTTACACTGCTTTTTTGGCTATTATTCAAACAAATTTTTAAGGAAGAATTGAGCGTTTTATAGTATAATTTAAACAAGAATTTGAACATTTCTATTTCAATAGACATAAAAATCAGCACATCAGGGAGGATATGCGATGAAACAACTAATCAGAAAGAAAGAAAAGGACAATTCTGTCAAATCTAAGAATAAAAAAAATGCTAAACTATCCAATTTAAGTATCAGAAAAAAACTAAATTTCTGTACCATGGGCTCGATCATTGCCTTTGTAATTCTGATCGTTGTATTGGGCTATCAGGCACTGGCTTTCAGCCACAATTACGAGGCCGTGCTCAGCAACATTTCCAAAATTTCCTATATCAAAAAGAATAGCTCTAATGTCGCACAGAGTCTCGTAAACATGTGCAATCTGGGAGAAAATATTGAGGACAGCGGTTATAACGAGATTATGGATTCGATCAAGTCCTCTTATATCGAAATTCCGGACAATATCGGAAGTGATCCAACCTATGTTCAAAACCACAGATACTATGAAATGTTTGCTTCTGAGGTAGAAAAATTCCTGAATGCCTACGACAATATTCTAAAGGTAAGTGATACGACCTTTAGTAAAGACGGCACAGTATATGCAGAAGAAATGGCCAAAATCGCCATGCAGATTTCAACCAAGGCCGATACACTGCTGACTGCAGAAATTGCACGTAGCGAAACAGTACAGGCTAATATTCAAAAAGATTTCAAGGTGACTTTTGTAACTTTAGTCATTGCACTTATTGTAGTCATCGTTTTATCAATCCTGACCAACCTGCTCATTTCAGCCGGTATCGTAAAATCTATGACCAAGCTGGAACAGAATCTGACATTAATGGCAAACGGAAATCTGACAGCTGCAGATATTTCCGTTCGTTCCCGCGACGAAGTAGGACAGGCATCCTTGTCCTTTAACAAAATGAAATCCTCTCTATCCGATATTATCAGTAAGGTTAAGGGCGGAGCCGAGGAGCTTCAGCAATCTGTAAATCTCGTAAACGAAAGTGTAGAAGATAATACAAAAGGTTCCAACAAGGTCGCTTCTGCTATTGATCAGATGACCGAAAACCTGGAATCTCAGCAGTTTGAAATCAGACAACTCGCTACAGAAGGAAATCAGATCAACGAAATATCAAATCAGGTAGTAGTAGCTACCAAACTGATTCATGAAAATGTAGCACATGCTCAAAACGGTGTACAGGACGGAATGGACAAGATTAATTCTTGCGTAAAACAAATGGATGAAGTAAACCAGTCCATGCTGGAAATGCAGGAGGTTTTTGAAAATTTTGGGAAAAGTACTCATGAAATGATTTCTATTTTGGATTCCATCGTAGAAATTTCCGATCAGACAAATCTTTTGTCCCTAAATGCATCTATTGAAGCAGCCAGAGCCGGAGAAGCCGGCAGAGGCTTTGCAGTCGTAGCAGACGAAATCAGAAAGCTGGCTGATGATACACAAACAGCCGCTGTCAGTATCGGAGATATTGTCACCAAAGTAGATGATGAAGCACAGGCAATGCGAGACAAGCTCATGAAGAGTTTAGACAGCCTCGGAATCGGTAATACCATGACCGACGAATCCAAACAGAGCTTTGAAAAGATTATGGGCGCAACCAATCAGGTTAGCGACAGTGTAAATATGATTATCAGCAAAGCGAATGAGCTGAATGAACGAATTGATAATATGAAATCCGGAATCGATTCCATTCATAACGCTTCTGCCAAGAATGTAAATCAGATTAATGAAATCAGCAGTGTAGTGACCGCTGAGAGAACCAACTTAAATCAGGTAGTAAATACCATGAATGCCGTCAGCGTACTGACCAGCGATATGGATGAAATGGTATCTACCTTTGTCATTTCAGAATAAAATATCATCTCAGAGAAAAACAAATAGAGAAAAAATAAAAAAGCCCTTTCGAGCTTTTTTATTTTTTCTCTACGACTCCTCTGATCTGCCAGATACCTGACATATATCGAATCACACATATAATGGCTGTAAACGACCATGTAGCACCTGTAGTCAGCCAGATTCCCCAAAATCCCAGTGCCGGAATTCGGGTAAAAATTTGTGAAAACAGGATTCTGCAAAATACCTCAACGATACCGTTAATCATGGCAAAGCCGGTATCACCGCAGCCGTTTAACAAAGCTCTCGGCACATAAATCATACCCAGACCGAAATAACACAAACTCGTAATACGAAGTGCATGATAACCGATCTCAATAACATCGGCTTCCTTGACAAAAATCGCTACGATCCTTGGTCCAAACAAATACGCAATCGGAAGCAGACAAAGACTGATTACCAATGCCATTAATGTAGACTGTCTGAAGCCCTTTCGTACTCGCTTGATATCTCCTGCTCCGATATTCTGTCCGGAATAAGTAGTAAGTGCAGTACCAAGTGCACCAAACAGCTGCTGTACAATCTGTTCTACTCTACCGGTAATCGTATAGGCTGCCATAACCGTATCTCCAAAACTGTTAACTACGCCCTGAAGTGCCATACAGGAAATAGCAATCATAGAGTTTTGCAGGGCAACCGGCACACCCAGTCTGAATGCCTTGGCAATCAAAGCTCTATGCGGCTTTAATTCCTCTTTAGTTAATCTGAAATACGGATTTTTGTTGTATGCATAAATCAGACAACTGATGGCTGATACAGCCTGTGCGATGATGGTAGCCAGTGCCACTCCCAGCACGCCCATATTCAGCTTTAATACAAAGGTTAAATCCAGACTGACATTCACAATACTGGACACAATCAAAAAATAAAGAGGGGTTTTTGAATCACCCAGTGCTCGGAGAATTGCTGCAACGCCGTTATATAAAGCAATCGCAATAATCCCCAGACAGGTGGTTCTCATATATAAAATCGAATCCCCGATAATATGGGAAGGCGTTCCCAATAATCTCAGAAGCGCCGGACTAAAAATATATCCCAGCAGACTGACACTAAGCGCTGCCGTAACTAAAACATAAAGTGAGTTACCAATGGTACTTCTTACGCTTTTTTCATCCTTGGCTCCAAAATACTGGGATACGATAATTCCGATACCAATAGCCAGACCGGAGCTTAAGGAAAAGAACAAAAAGTTCATAGAACCACAGGTGCCGACTGCAGCTAACGCATTTTTCCCAACATATCTTCCGACTACAACCGAGTCTACCATGTTGTATAACTGCTGAAACAGGTTACCAACCAATAATGGCAATGCAAATAAAATAATATGCTTTGTCGGGCTTCCGACAGTCATATCCGTTACTGTTTTTTTTCTTTTTTCTTCCATGCTTAGCCTTCCTTCCAGTCATTCT
Organism: Lachnospiraceae bacterium; assembly: GCA_045643145.1. GTDB lineage: Bacteria > Bacillota > Clostridia > Lachnospirales > Lachnospiraceae > SVFI01. The sequence continues at coordinate 7,796 of JAZUKG010000157.1, forward strand.
GACCAAGTATACATGATTCGATTTATTATCATATCACACAAGTCCAAACTTTCTAGAATAAATATTGATAAAAATCGCAGAAAAACACCGTAAACCCTTTTTAATCAGACTTACGGTGCTACTTTTTTGATTCACTGCTTTATATATTTACTTTTTTCTATTCTTTTTGAAGGCCTTTAATGCATTCTTTTTGAATGCAGTCAGTTTTTCATTCCATGTCAATTTATCTTCATGGATTGAAGCTGCAAATTCGAGTTCATGCGGCCTGTGCTCTCTGGTTTGAAGGTCCTCAATCGCATGCAATATAAAATCCTGCGATTCTTTTCTTTTTTTCTCCAGAATGCCTTCTACAACCTCATAATCTATCGGCTTTAACTGATCGCATTTATTCGGATTATAATTTTTCACTCTTCGATAGGATAAATCAAAGGTATTCAGAATATTATCGATTTTATCCCCCTGCCTGTCACCTGCAATAAACTGTTTATGCATAATAACAGAAAGACAACATGCATGGAAAGAATTGGTAAACAACATTTGTGAATCCTGAATATATCCAATCCATTCTTCAACACCAATATCATATACGAGCTGATAATCCACTCCCCGGGCCAGTTTTTCATGTTCCGGGAATTCACTCAGTTCTATCACCTTCATATCATGCTTTTTCGCATAGGCGACAGCCATACGTACCAGGCTGTCAGCCGGCTCCATGGCCAGATAAATGAGAACATATTTCTCTTCCTTTGGTCTGATAGCCATCTCGTGATAAAAAGGAGCCTCCATCAAAAATACCGGGTCCAAAACGAGACTTACTTCAAGATTGGAATTGTCTTTGATATATCGATATAAACTCTCCTCACGGACTGAAATATAATCCATATCCCGAATATATTCAAAAAACTGTTCTCTTTGCTCCGGAGAATATTTTGTCGCACCTCGGCTGGCTGAATAAGCTATTTTTTTCTTGCCCTCCATTTGCTTACAGGCCAAAAAGAAACCTCTGTCAAAACCTTTTACAAAATTATACTTCCATATCACATCTGTAACACAAATGTACAAATCAAAACCAGGGTCTTCTTTATCAAGTTTTCCGGCAGTATAAACCTTTTCTGTCTTTTTATAGTATTTGTCTATAAATTCTTCAAAACGGTCATAGCGTTTTTCTCTTTCTGTAAAAAGCCTTTCCCATTTATCCAGTTTATACTTTTGAACCTTTTTAAGCGGCTCCGGATGTTTTTGCTGATAATAAAGCGGATGCCTCGGGTCCGCTTTCCCATAATAAACAGGTTTATAATCTATAATAGTCGAGTCTATACCATGACTTTTCAAAAACTGTTGAAAACAAACAGAATGAAGCGGTGATGCCGGATTTAAAACCTTTGTGTGAATGTTAATCGATATAATACCAATTTTCATCTGTATCTCCCAATATAACCCAAACTAACACAACCAAAATCAACTAGTTTTCTTCTTCCTCATCATCAAAATGGAAATGAAATTCTTCCTCTTCTGTATTATCCTTTTTCTTTTCCTGAGGTCCTAAATAATTGATTGTCATCTCTTCATAAATCTTATCAAGCCAAATAGAATTTACATAGGCCATAGTAGAAAATCCGAGCATGACCAGAATCGGGAAAAATTTAATATTTCTCCAGAAAAATACAATCGGAGCCAAAGTCATCAATATCATCAGAACAGTCTTTGGCATATGTGTTAATGCGATGATCACTGAATTTTTCAATGTGTTTTTAATGGTATTATCAAATCTGGATAACAATGGAAATGCGTGTAATAACACCAACATCCAAATAAAGATAAATACAAAAATCAGCACCTTAATCACAGTCGGATAGTTCATCTGAGACATATAAAAGATATCAAATCCTAAAAGAAGCGCAATTGCGAGCATTACCAGCCAAATCAAGGTTGCCTGCTTGAAATTCTGCTTAAAGGAACGCCAAAACTGCTTTAATACATCCCCTTCTTCATTTTTGATCATCTTTAATGTTACATAATACATGCCTGTAAAAGATGCACCGAGTGTAAATACCGGTAAACTGCATACAACAAATGCCAAATTTAAAATCAGCAAATCTGCCAGCTTTGTCAAAAACTTCATAAGTGGACTATCTAAACTAAAAAAACTAGACATATCAATATCTCCTTTGATTACCAAATGCGATAATTTCCGCTAAGAGCCATCATGGCAAACAAGTACAAACAGTTATCGTAATATCTTCTGCCGCCTTCGCGAAGCGGAGTATCCCAGAATTTCTGTACAAATTCCATTGACTTTTCAAAATCAGAAGCCAAAGAAGCCTGTGCATTTGTTGCCAAAAGTCCGATTGGGTGGAGCGCCGGCTGCTCAAGTGGTGTACCGTCTACTTCATAGGTCTGATATACACCGGTTTCCAGATTTGGATAAAAATAAGTCTGAAGCTTGCCGGCAATTTCTCTCTGCCATTCATCCTTTCCAAACCATGCATAATCCAGTCCGATGTTTGCCATCGTACGATATGCATCACTGTAAAACCAGTCGTGTCTTCCGCCAAACATATCATAATCATTTATCGGCTTATGCGGAGTTCCGTCATATTCTGCGTATTCGGCACTCATACCTGTTTCAGGATGACAGGCAGTATGTAAATATTCTCTGCTCGCCTTTGCAGCCTGTGCCAGGAATGGTCTGTCTTCTTCATAAGCCCAAAGTGCAAATAATTCATAGAAATGCGGTAAGTGATAAGAAGGATCACTAAAATTACAGTTTGGTATAAATTTAATTAAACTGTTTTCAGGTGCAAACATCGGATCTCCAGCCTGTCCGTTCTCACCTTTGTGAATCATGGTGTGAAGTAAATCCTTGGCATGTTTTGAATATTCAAAGATTCCTTCTCCATCACCCCATCTGTGGGAAGCAAAGAAGAGTGCCATAGCAAAGAACTCTTCTCCGTCCGGAGCCGGTCCCCATGCATTTTTATTACCATCAAGAGCGCATGACCAGGCAAAATATCCACTGTTATAGCCTTCATCCATATACATGTAGGTTTTTACCCATTTCCAAATGCGATCGAATTCTTCTTTTTTATTCAACTGAACACAGTACATCATTCCGTATGACATACCTTCGGTACGAACATCATTATTTCCGGTATCTGTCATAAATCCCATATCGTCTCCTACCGGATAATACACACGTACACCTTCCTCACCATAAAACATTGTCTGGAAGGTATCTTCTAATCTTTTATTGATTTCTTCCTCAGTTTTTCCAAGTTTTGCAAATAAATTTGGATATTCTCCTGTTGTAAAAGCAGCATTCATTAAATTACAATTCCCTTTCTTTTGTGATAGCCCAAGTATAGGCCATATATTAATTTTACAGTAGTACACTATTACATGACAAGAGTCATACATTATGAAAATGTATGACTCTATGTATTCTACTCTTTATTTCATCAAAAATC
>JAZUKG010000158.1:0-2898 GCA_045643145.1 Lachnospiraceae bacterium
GATGGAAAATATGAAACCTTTAATTCAGCTCCTTCATCCGGATAGATGGAAAGTCATGCAGATGTTGGTAATCACCGGAGAAAATGATGAATCATCAGCTAGACTTGGCGTATCAAACGGGCAGTTCCGTGTTTTTATGGAAAGACACCGTTCTATTTGTCTTGCACCAGGAGAATATCCTGTTTTTGAATTCGCTGATGAGATGGAGGATTCCTACTTTATGATTCGCCCAGACGGAAAGGTAAATTCCAACAAAGGAAAAAAGATTACTTCATATGATTTAGACAAAGTATTAGAAAATGGTACAGAACTATATGTTAGCTCTGAAAAATATCTCGATAGAGGCGGAATATATGAGTGGAAAAAATCATATACAACCAACAATAAAATAAAAGGATAATGCCTGTGAAAATATCTGACGATGAATTTTATTACCACACATTTGAAGTTCACACCTATTTCACACTGCACGATTTAGTAACATCAGCGCTGAAACATACCGAAGAAGAATCTGCAAAAAATACCATCAAAGAAAATCTCGTCTCCCTCTTCCAATACCGGCTATCCGAAGACCCTGCATTTCAGCAGCACGTCCTGGGAAAAATAGCAGACGATACAAACCTCTTCCAGCGAACTGTCAGATACATCAATTACCTCAAAGAATATGCGACATTCGACAAAGAATACTGCCTCTTCGGAAACAAACAGGACGCCGACACCACCCTAAATGAAGATGATACCGAACTGTACTGCTCACGCTACGTCGATGCTGTCCCCTCCGAAGCCGAGGTAAAATACAACACCTACTCACTCTTTCATAAAATCTTAGACACTAATATCTTAGAAAAACTCACCCTCTCATTAGAGACCGCCGTCGATGAATCAGTAAACAGACTTCTGCGCAGAATCGTATATGTCAACGGCAACCCGTACTTTTCCTGTAACCTTATCCCGTATGTCCTGAAACTGCAGAAGAAAAATATCGACAAATTCAACTCAACAATCACCAAATGGAAGACCTGCTTCCATGAAAACATCACCTATAAACCGGAGTCATATCTGCCGCTCTTTACGGATTTAGCTGAAACTTCCTCCGAATCAGAAACACCGGATGCAAGATGCGGACTCCTGTCAAAAGAATTAATCCCTGCATCCGCTTCGGTAATATCCCATGACTGCCCGCTGTTTTATGGAATCAGCTATAACTGGGACTTCCGGAAGAAAATCGCAAATGAATTCTTCATGAGTAAAAAAGAGGAGACCCAGCCGTTCTGGAAAATCGAGTATGGCGCCTCATCAGAGCCAGATAGAGAAAAGTGTCAGAAACTCAAAAATAATAACTACCTGACGCTGAAATTCAATGAGTTCACAACTGATTTCTTAAGCATCGCAGCAGAACTCTGGTTCAGGGAAAAACCGGAATCAGAACAGTTTGCGATATTAAATACAGAATACCCGTACGTTCTTGACGCATTTCTCAAGGACAATCTGCCGGCAAATATCTATGAAAATACCGCAGATGCGTTTTATACTCAGGGGTATTATAGAGAAGCGGGTGTGATTTATCAGCATCTCGTAAAGATTGAAGATAAACAGTATAAAAGAAAGTTCAAAAAGTACCATTACAACATGCTCCTTGGCGAATGCGCACGGCTGACCTTAGATTATCAGAATGCTCTTGAGTTCTATGCAGAAGCCAAGAAAGATGCCTATTCTGCAGTTAATTCGGGCAGATGGGAATATGCATATAATCAGCTGGATAAACCTGAGTTCTTTGAACTGATTGCCGACATCCGGGTTCGTGAGATGACGCATAATCTGGGAAAGAGTTCATTTTCGATTCCGGTCGACAAGGTGGAAAAACTTTCCGGCGCAGATAAACATCAGCTCATATCTTTAATCGGGTATATTACCCATGCAGCCAGTAGATTAGGCATATACAACACTAAACAGATTCAGGAGAGCATAGAAAAAATTGAAAAACTGGCAGCTGAAAAAGAGTCTGCTGATGTAAACAGAGATAAGAGATTAGATACCACGCCCTTTATCATCGATACTGATTATAATCCCATATCAGATATCCTGCCCAAAATTAAACGTGCTCATGATAGATATCAGAATACCTGTGCGTTATCAGCGGCTGAAACGATATACAACTCGCCAAAGTATATTGAGAAATGCTGTGTATGGTACGGCACGTCTGATACGCATACGATGTATTATCAGTATAAACTTTCAGTCCTGAGTCATCTGATGTATGCAAAGCTTCTGGTCGAATCAGGGGATTTCGTAAAAGCTCAGGAGATACTGAATCAGTATGAAAAGATGCGGATTTCCGAAGGAAAGGAGTTCCTTCTTTCAAGGTTTAAGGAATGTACTGATTATGAGCGTTACAGGAATCAGCCGGACTTTGAAGATGAACTCTATGCATCCCGGATACAGCCGGTCGTTGATGATGATTCCGACCTTGGTCTCACCGAATATTATCTCTATGATGCGGTCTGCAGGATTTGTTTAAAGCAGATGACGGCAGATGATTTCAGGTCATCACTTGATAAGCAGGGTATTTTTGATACATATGATGAGGTCATTTCCTATCTGATTACGATGGGAAAGATTCTCGTGCCGTTATCCTCGAAAACGGATGCTGAGGTGCTGCCGTTCCTTGAGTCGCTGGTTTTAGCAGTCTATCCGGGCTTTGAGGGTGAGTATATTATGACCGGGTTCTATGTTGAGTTTTACTGGTCGGAATATGCGGTAGAATGGTTTAGCCGGATGCTCTCATCAGAAAATCAGCAGCATATGTCTGCAGCGCTGAAAGTAAAATGTGCGGATTTCTATCTGAAGTGCGGCGAGTCGCAAAAGGCGCTGGAGGCGCTGCGGACTGTTGAGTCAATG
>JAZUKG010000159.1:0-17826 GCA_045643145.1 Lachnospiraceae bacterium
CAGATAAAAGAAAGCGTGAATTAATATGAAAGTATATTTTGTCGGTGCCGGCTGCGGCGCTGCAGATTTGATTACGGTTCGGGGTCAGCGTCTGCTCGAAAAGGCGGATGTTATAGTATATGCAGGCTCTTTGGTAAATCCCGAACTTTTAGAATATGCCCAAAAAGGATGCGAGATTTATAACAGTGCGACTATGACATTGGAAGAGGTAATGCAGGTGATGATTCCTGCGGTAAAAGCAGGAAAGACCGTTGTTCGTCTGCATACAGGTGATCCGAGTATATATGGAGCGATTCGTGAACAGATGGATATTCTGGACGAGGAAGAAATTTCCTATGAAGTATGTCCGGGGGTCAGTGCCTGTTTCGGAGCTGCAGCAGGACTAAATCTGGAATACACACTTCCGGGAATTTCCCAGTCTTTGATAATTACGAGAGCTGAGGGACGCACCCCGGTTCCGGACAGAGAAGGAATCAGCTCTCTGGCCGGGCATCAGACCTCTATGGCGATTTATTTAAGTGCAGGAATGATGGAAAAGGTCAGAGACGAGCTTTTGGAGGGAGGTTACCCTGCAGATACGCCGGTAGCGATTGTTTACAAGGCTTCCTGGCCGGAGGAAAAAATCTTTTATGCGACGGTTGCTACCTTTCCGGAGATAGGCGAAGCTAACCATATTAAAAATACAGCCCTTATTTTAGTCGGTGATGTCATCGGTAAAACAGGCTGCGAACGATCTAAATTGTATTCACCGGATTTTACAACCGGATTTCGAAGAGGTACCGATTCAAATGAAACTGACTGTCATTAGTTTTACAAAAAAGGGAATGGAGCTGTCCAAGCGGGTAAAGGACTCCTTGTGCATAGATATTGATTTGTATGCAAAGTATAAAGAATTTGACGAAACAGAAAATGGTGAAGTAACCATGGTCACAGAAGGTCTGACCGAGTGGACCTTAAAGCATCAGGAAAAAGGAGATGCCCTGCTTTTTATCGGTGCCATGGGCATATGCATTCGTGCGATTTCACAGGGCGTAAAAGATAAGCTGAGTGATGCTCCGGTTTTAGTCATGGATGAACTGGGACGCTATGTGATTCCTGTTTTGGCAGGACATATGGGCGGAGCCAATGAACTGGCTCTTATGCTTTCTGATAGGCTCAAGGCGATTCCGGTGATAACAACGGCGACGGATTTAGAGGGTGCCTTTTCCGTGGATTTGTTTGCCAAAGAAAATCATTTGAGCATTTATAACAGGGATGGTATTGCCAGGGTTTCAGCAAAGGCATTAGAGGGAAAACCTATTCGACTTTCTGTTGAGAATTTTCCGCCGGAAACTACAGATGTCTTGATTAGTAGTGATACGACGTTTTCAGACAGGGCTAAAATCTGTTTGTGCCCCAAAGATTTAGCTGTCGGAATCGGGTGTAAAAAGGGAACGAGCTATGAAAGCCTGTCAGCCTTTTTATCGGAAGTATTCAATGAGCTTGGCATTGAAAAAAATCAAATCGGAGCCATTGCTTCCATTGACTTAAAGGCTGAGGAAGAAGGACTGATTTTGCTTTGCCGGAAATTAAGTGTTCCGTTTATTACCTTTTCTGCGCAGATTTTGGAAAAGGCAGCCGGTGAATTTACGGAGTCGGATTTTGTCCGAGAAACGACCGGAGTCGGCAATGTCTGTGAGCGTTCGGCTATGGTCTTGGCCGGAAACAGAGGCGAATTTGTACTGCGTAAAAAAGCACGGGACGGAATGACGATTGCAATCGTGAAAGTGCCGTAAGATGTGCATTTAATAATAAACAGTATCAGAAACACAGAATGAAAAGATAGGATAGATTGAGATATATGAACGGAAAAATTATGATAGTCGGAATCGGACCGGGAGAAGGTTCTCAAATGACCTTTCGAGCAAAGGAGTGCCTGACAGAGGCGGATCTAATCGTTGGTTACAGCGGATATATTAGCCTCCTCGGACCGGAGTTTGAGAAAAAAGAAATGCTCTCTACCGGAATGAAGAAAGAAATAGATCGCTGCAAAGCCTGCTATGAAGAAGCATCAAAGGGAAAAAATGTTGCTCTGATATGCAGCGGAGATGCAGGTGTATACGGAATGGCTTCTCTGATGTATGAGCTTTTGCCGGAGTATGGCGAGCTTGAGATTGAAGTAGTACCGGGAATCACCGCAGCAATCAGCGGAGGAGCAGTTTTAGGCGCTCCTGTTAATCATGATTTTTGTACGATAAGCCTGAGTGATTTATTAACGCCGTGGGAAGTCATTGAGCGAAGACTTCGTATGGCAGCAGAGGGTGATTTTGTGATTGCGCTTTACAATCCATCCAGTCATAAAAGAGCAGACTATCTGTCAAAGGCATGTGATATTTTGCTGGAAATTTTGCCACAGAATCAGGCGTGTGGTTATGTCAAAAATATCGGCAGAGAGGAAACCTGCGTTTGGACAGGAAGCTTGGAAAAATTAAAGGAGCAACAGGTGGATATGTTTACCACCTGCTTTATCGGTAATCGAAGCACCTTTATTCAAAACGGAAAACTGATTACACCAAGAGGGTATCGAGTATAAATGAAAATTGTTATTTTTTCGGGAACAACAGAAGGAAGAGAATTATCGGAATATCTGTCAGAGCATCAGACTATGCATGATGTCTGCGTTGCTACCAAAAGCGGTGAAAACGTAATGACAGCATCGGAATACGCCCATGTGCATGTGGGACGTATGGACGGCGAACAGATGGAACATTTCTTTGAGGAAAAGAAGCCGGACATTGTAGTGGATGCTACGCATCCTTATGCGCAAATTGTGACAGAGGAGCTTTCAAAAGTCTGTCTGAAAACAGGCATCCACTATATCAGAATCAAACGAACTGCTCTTTGTGAGGGAGAGGTTCGTCGCTATGAAAATGCACCGGAATGTGCCAGGGCATTAACGCATACGGAGGGCAATATTTTGCTGACCACAGGGAGCAAGGAGCTGGCGTGCTATACTGAGGACAAAATGCTCAGAGATCGTATTTATGTCAGAGTATTGCCAACGACAGAAACAATGGAGCTGTGCCAAAAAGCCGGCATTGATGAAAGACACATCATTGCAATGTACGGACCGCATACGCTTTCTATGAATCAGGCTGTTTTAGAACAGTTTCAAATCCGTCATATGGTGACAAAATCCAGCGGAAAGAATGGCGGCTTTGAGGAAAAGATTCAGGCAGCGGCCGATGCAGGTGTTACGACGCATTTGATTGACAGACCGCAAAGTGAAAATGAGGAAAATAAAAATGCGATGACGCTGGAACAGTGTAAGCATATGCTAATTTCTGATTCAGGCTGTGATCATGGCCCGGTGGTGCAAATAGCATTGGTGGGTATCGGAATGGGAGATGCCGGCAGTCTGACTTTGGCAGGAAAAGAGGCCATGGACAAGGCAGATGTGATATACGGTGCCAACCGTATGCTAAAGGCTTATCACGGCAGCGCCAAGTGTATGCCGTATTATCTGGCGGAGGATATTATGCAGGATTTGGCGCAGAGACTGGAAAGCGTTTCTGCTGATACCTTCAGCGCAGCTGTTCTGTTTTCCGGAGATACCGGAATATACAGCGGGGCAGGAAAATTATATCAAAGTCTGAAAGCATGGAATGTTTGTAATCAGCTAAGCCTTTTACCGGGCATTTCTTCTTTTTCAGCTTTTGCCGCTTTGATTGGCGCATCCTATACCGGTGCCAGACTGGAAAGTCTGCATGGAAAGTCTATGGATGTGGCAAATCAAGATCGTATCGAAAAGCTGTTAACTGAGACAGCTATGGGAGGCGACGAGGTTTGGCTCCTTATGTCCGGAAAATCAGATTTTGACATCTTAAAGCATGTTTTGGAAAAAGCAGAATCGAAATGTGATATGAATTTGATCCGCCAAATGAAAACGGACTGCGGATACAATATTTCCTATCCGGATCAGAGCCTGTTAAAAGGCAGCTTTGAGGATGTGTATGCGCAGATTCAAAACGGTCCGGACGGATTATTTATTGTTCGCCTTTATATGGAATAAAAATGTAATGTTAAGTAGTGTCGAGTAATCTATGAAAACAGTGAACAGAGTGTGAGGATTTATGAGCAGAATAATTCTGACTGCAATCAGCAGTGGAAGCGGAAAAACAATAGTTACCTGTGGCTTATTAAAGGCGCTGAAAAATCGAGGACTTTATCCACAGGCGTTTAAATGCGGGCCGGATTACATTGATCCGATGTTTCATACTCGGGTAATCGGAGTGCCATCTGAAAATCTGGATACCTTTTTTATGAATGAAAAGCAGATAAAAAAGCTCCTGGAAGGTAATGAAAATAAAAAGACAGATTCGAAAGAAATTCAGGTTATTGAAGGTGCTATGGGTATCTACGACGGATTGGGCGGAGTTTCCACCAAAGGATCTGTTTATGATGTTGCGTGTCAGACATCTTCTCCTATTCTTTTGCTGGTGGATGCAAAGGGTATGGGACCTACCATGATAGCGGTGATACGAGGAATCCTGGAGCAGGATACCGAGCACCTGATTCAGGGAATTATATTAAACCAGATATCCAAAGGATTTTATGATACCATTTCCCCTTTACTGGAGGAGAAAACGCATCTTCCGGTATTGGGATTCATTCCTAAAATGCAGGGAATTCATTTGGATAGCAGACATTTAGGACTGAAGCTCCCGGGAGAAATCATAGATCTGGAGGACATGGTAGAGCGTATCGCAAAGCAAATAGAAGAATCGGTAAATCTCGACAGACTGCTGGAGATAGCTGCCAAGGCTCCGGATTTTGCAGATGTAGCAAAAGATGCAAAATTGAATGCAGTAAATCCAAAGCAGGAACCGGTTCGCCTGGCGATTGCCAAGGATGAAGTATTTTGTTTTTACTATGAAGAGAACCTAAGGCTATTGCAAAAAGCAGGTGTCAGTCTGGTACCTTTTTCACCGATTCATGATCAGAAATTGCCGGAAAATATATCCGGAATATTGCTGGGAGGCGGATATCCTGAACTGCGATTACAGGAGCTTTGCGAAAATACATCGATGCGTGAAAGTATCAAAAAAGCCATAGAAAGTGGCATGCCTTCTATGGCAGAGTGCGGCGGTTTTATGTATCTGCATGATTCGATTCAGGATGAAAATGCAGTTTCCTATGAAATGGTTGGAGCGATTCAAGGAGAGTGTTATAATACAGGGAAGCTGTGCCGATTCGGTTATGTGGATCTGGAGATTGGAGATTTCCGGGTAAAGGGACATGAATTCCACTATTTTGACAGCAGTGCAAACGGTAGTGATGCCACAGCCGTTAAGCCTGTTAGTGGTAAAAGCTGGAAATTTGGTTATGTGAGCGAGAATCATATATGGGGGTATCCTCATTTATATTATGGTTCCTGCCAGAAACTGGTTTATGATTTTGTAAAAGAAATGCGAAAGTATGAGGCATTGCATGAATAGTTCTAGATTTTTTGTAAATGAAGCATGTGAATATTATCCGTGTCATAAAAGCGACGATGCGATAAACTGTATGTTTTGTTACTGCCCGTTTTATTCCTGGGAGATTTGTCCGGGAGTCAATCAGTATATAGAAAGGCCGGATGGCAGAAAAATCAAGGTTTGCAGTGATTGCACCTTTGCACACCGCGCCGAAAATTATGACCGGGTAATGGATATTCTCAAAATGGGAAAGTCTGCATATGAAAAAATGAGATGCCCTATAGAAACTAAATTTTATGGGATTGGAGTAGGACCGGGAGACGGCGAGCTGATTACCGCTCAAGCTGAGAACATCATTCGTAAGGTGGATGTACTGATTCTACCGGCTAAGGATAGAAAAAGCTGCAGAGCATATACCATTGCGGCCTCCGTGGTGAGTGAAATCGCCGGAAAAGAATGTATCTTTGAACCGTTCCCGATGTCTATGAAGGAGCCGGAGCTTAGTGCGTTTCATGAAAGGGTAGCGGATAAAGTGTCGCAGCTTCTTTCATCCGGAAAAAGTGTCGGTTTTTTGACCATTGGTGATGTGAGTATCTATTCTACCTATGTTTATATAGAAAGACTGGTAAAAGAAAAAGGATTTCAAACAGAGTATGTGTGCGGTATTCCGTCTTTTGTGGCAGCAGCCTCCAGACTGGGTATTGCCCTGACATTAGGTAGTGAAGAGCTTCATGTGATTCCGGGAAGCGGAAACATAGAAGAGGCACTCAAGCAATCCGGTACCAAGGTATTTATGAAATCCGGAAAAAGATTGACACAGTTAAAAGAGAAACTGACAGAACTGGAAACGATAGAGAAGATAGAAGTGTATTCCGTATCCAATTGCGGTATGGAAAATGAAGTTATCGCAATTGGAACGGATCAGATACGTGATGACAGCGGCTATCTGACAGTCGTTATCGTACGTTAGCAAAAGCTTTCTGTTTTAGTGGTTCGGTAAAAGGATTTGTATTTCGAAGTTATGCTCATCATGAGTGATATTCATTTCGCCCTGCAAACGAAGAACCGCTGTTTTTACATTTTGAATACCGAGTCCGTGGCGACCATTTTCTGCTGTTTTTGTAGTAAGGAAATGGTCGTTTTTTTTCTGTATTTTTTCACAGTGAGTATTTTTACAGTTAATATGTAAAATACCGGCTATTTGAACAATGGATAACTCAACATTTTTTTGTTCACATTTATTGGTGGCAGTGATGGCGTTATCCAAAATATTGCCCATGATAGTAACCAAATCAAAATCACTGATGGATATTTCCGGAAATCGAGCTTCTACAGTGAAGGGAATACCCATCTTTTCACATTCTGCAGCCTTGGTATTTAACAGTGCAGACAGCAGTGGAGAAGCGGTTTTAATCAATGTCGTATGAACCAGCTTTTCCTGTATGGTTTGCAAATATTCATTGAATTCGGTCTTGTCCTGACGATTCCCGTATTCTCCGAGGATGACCAAATGATTCTTAAAGTCATGTCTGAGTCTGGATAACTGATCCAGATTTTCTTCTGCTTTTAAATAATAATCCTGCAGCAGAGCATTTTTTTCCAGTTCAATATTTGCGATGACATTGTTTTCCAATACTTCAATCAGATGATAATACAGGGATACAACCAATACGATGATAATGAGAAGGGAACAGAAAATGATTGGTAAAACCGTCTCCACCTTTATTTTTGTGCTTTGCAATAAAGTACTGCACAGGGTCAGTACGACAATAAAGGAAAAGGTAATAATCGACATATATCGAATATAAAGCTTTCCGTTTGGAAGCGGAGACAGCTTTTTGAACATGAAAAATAAAGAAAATGCCAAAAAATAAATCAGGCTTTCTGTGGTTAATATATACTGCGCCGTAATAGAATCGGAATTTGGAATATTAAATGGTCCGAAAGTGATAATGATATGGAAAATCACGATGATTGCATTACAGCAATAGTATATGAGTTCGTATTTAAAAAATGTTTTGAGTTTGTTTTTGAAAGAGGTATCAAGTGCCAGAGTAATAAACAAAAAATCAATACCGAAGATCAGGATAGAGTCAGTCATAGAATTGACTTCTAAAAAATTAAGTGCCCCCAGAAGTAATATACTAAAAAGAAGGATTGGCCATTGTTTTTTTCTCTTTTTGAATGGCGTGACCGCATTGACAAAGATTCTGAGTGCAAAGAAATCAAAGATTCGTCGTTCCATAGATAATAAGAAAAAAATAAGCCCGCTCATTGAAAATCCCCCTAAAAAGAAATCATACATTTCTATTCTATAGGAAATTATAGCATTTTTAGTCTAAAAGTCAATTTTACACATAACAGCGATTATTTTACGAATTTTGGCGTTTTTTGTCGTGTAAAGTACTTTTTTTTACCAAATTGCACCGATTAATTACCAAATAGCACATGTCTATTGTATCTTCATTTCATTTCTTTATAATGAACTTGTACTTGAAAATGAGCCAAGAGGATTTGTACATACTATTGGCTGTTTTATGAAATTCAGAAAGGTATCGATTGGAAACAATCGAAAAAGCGGGGGCAAAAAAATGAAGGAAAACAAAATGACAGAAATCACGATGACAGAAACCACAATGCAGGAAACAAAAATGGAAATGCTGAGTGAGAATGATCTCATGAAGATTGATGGCGGAGATGGTAACTGGGTGGATTGTTTAAAAGAACTGGCACTGTACTTAACAAACAGAAAATAAACAAACCAAAAAAATAGGGCTCTGAAGAATTCGCGAAAACCATTCAGAGTCCAATAAACGCAAGCACTTTACTAAGTACCTAAAATAAGTATAAAGCTTTGGGGACTGTTTGTAAAGTAATTATTAGGATATAAATTGGCTGATATATTAGCAGTCATTTTATATAAAAATGAACCCGAAAAAAATGCGAAAACCATTCGGAGTTCAAAACGCAAGCACTTATGAAGAAAAGTACCCGGGGAAAAATATTGCTTTTTAAATAAGTGTAACGAATCAACTATTTAAAAAGGAGAAAAAGAATATGAAGTATGCTTTATTCATTAATGGAAGAGAAATATGATGAATTTTATTTCGCATTTATTGGTAGCTATAGTTTATAGTGGTGCATTTCTATTGTGTTGTCATGAAGAAAAGAGATTAGCAACTGTCTATACACTTGCTGGTGCGGTTTTACTGGTATTAACAGGATTGTGTATAAATAGAAACCTCTATATGATTTGTATTTGTTGGGCCGGTTTGGATATTTTATTATTGATATATACTTTGGCCTTTAGAAGGAAATTTAAACTTCCCAGCTTAATAAGCATACAAATCGTATTTTTGTTGATGTGGATTTACTTACGAAGCAGATAAGCATTCATACGGAGGCATAGAGTAGTTATGAATAAAAAATATTTTCTACACTTTTTATGGATCATTACAGTATTTATGTCAGTTTTCGCTGTTCTATTGTTATCGGAAGGTACGTCTGTTTTACTAGCACTGTTTATGTATGTTGTAGCTATCGTAATATATGTATTACCTATGGCTTATCTAAAGAGTAAAGAAGCTGAGATAATAAATATGAAGATAAGATACACGCAGGACAATGAAAGAAAAGTGGAAAAAACGATTGTTGACAAAACAAAACGTGTTCTGGTTGAAGATGCAGATGTTAAAAGTTATCAGATGAAGAATCGTTATTATCGCTGGCTTACTAACGAAATAACGGTATCTCATGATGAAGAAATGATTTCTATTTCTTTACCAAAGGCTTATCGAAAGTTATTTGTCGACTTAGCATAATAAAATGTGCTATCACTATGGGTTTGTATGCACTGCATATAGGAGAACAAAAGAAAAATGGATATAGAGTTAAAAACAAATAAATTCAGCGAAATAAGAATGAAAAAAAGAATAGGAGATTTTAAATTATGTTTATGGAATTGACACAAGAAGAATTAGATTCTACAGATGGTGGAAATGCAGTAGTGGATGCTTTGATTAAAATTGGTGCATGGGTTGCATCACATCCGGAACTCTTTATTATGGTTGTATAAAAATAGGGCTCTTAAGAATTCGCAAAAACTATTCAGAGCCCAATAGACGCATGTACTATGGGTATGTATATGTTAAAAAACAGAAAAGAAGGAGAATGAATATGGAATTAAAAACAAATAAATTCAATGAAATGACTTTAGAAGAAATGAGAGGAACAGATGGTGGAACATCACCGGTTAGGGTTATTCCAATTCCGTTGGGACCAATTATTATTGCTCAAAAAGTTGCACAGGCTATCGCACAGCTTTTTAACTAAGAATTTATTGATATTAGAAGGAGAATAAAAATATGTTTAGAGAAATGACTTCAGAAGAAATGAGAATGACAGATGGAGGCTCGCAGCCTGTTGTGATTACTCCGGTTGTGAAATATATTGCAATTAGGGTTGCAGTAGCAAAGGCAGTTGGAGCAGCTGCTTCAATTTTCAATAAATAGTATAAAGTTCATTAAAATCCACGGAGTGCTTATGGAATATTTTACGTATTTTAAAAGATCGAGTATAAAAAATAATGCTATAAAGATATATCCAAGTTGGCTTGGTTTAGCAGTTCTATTATTTGAGTTTTTGGCAGTTTCACTTGTTTACTATTTTAGCAAACTTCAAAAAAACGATGTCTTTGCTATGGTAGGACTGGTTCTTATTTATATCATTGGTGTTTGTGAATTCTATATAAGATATAAAATAAAGTCGAATTATTTTTTTAATGGATTTGAAATGGGAAAAAATACGGAATCCTATATGAACAAAGTAAAGATGATTTTTCCTATCAGCATAATAGTAGCTATAGGATGTAGTATAAATATTTTTTACGGATTGGCCATTGCTCAAAGATATACATTATATGATGTGTATTGGATTTGGATGGTTACGATTGTAGTAATGTTAGTATTAGAGCCTTTTCTGGATATCACTACAGGATTTAAAAATGAACTGGTTCTGACAGATAAACAAATCATAAATTTGAATTACATTCAGGATGTTCGCGTATCCAAGGAAAGAGCGACCACCAAAGGTACGGTATATGAAGTTGAATTTTGGGCAAATGGTGAAAAAATAGGAACAGATCGATATTTTGATGAAGACTTTTTGAGGATTAAAAAATATCTGTTGGATAAGCGTTGAATATTACAAGAAGATGCGATGAATTTCATCGTATCTTCTTTTTGTTTACCCCGACATTGAGTCGTGGGACCTTGGCCTAATTGGTGAAAAAAGATCAAAACTTACTCTTTTTTTTACCAATTAGCACCGATTAGCTACCGAATAGCACATGTCGATTGTATGCAAAATGTAAGTATTGTAATATATGAATACGAAGAATCGATTCAAAAATGAGAAGAAACGTGTAAGAGAAGAGGAAAAAGGTAAGAGAGAATGAAATACTATTGCATCAAACAACATGACATGACAGATTGCGGCGCAGCTTGTCTCGCTACAATCAGCAAGCAAAACGGCTACAAAATCGGAATTACAAAAATTCGTGAAGTAGCAGGAACAGACAAGCAGGGAACCAATGCATATGGCGTTATCAAGGCTGCAGAAGAACTGGGTTTTAGTGCAAAGGGAGTTAAGGGGAATAAGGAAGCTTTTTTTTCAGAATTTCCACTGCCATGTATTGCCCATGTGGTGGTAGACGGTAGTTTGCTTCATTATGTGGTTATCCATAAAATCACCAAAAAACAGGTGATTATCGCAGATCCGGGTGTTGGAATTGTGAAATTAAAACCGGAAGAGTTCTTTGGTGAGGTACATGAAGAAGGAAAACCGCCTAAATATCAGTGGTCGGGTGTCTTGATTCTTTTAGTCAAGAATGAAACGTTTAAAAAGGGCGACGAAACCCAGGGGCTGTTTGGAAGATTTTTCCATTTATTACTTCCGCAAAAAAAGCTTCTTTTGCATATTTTTATTGCATCCCTGGTGTATACCATTTTAGGTATTTTAGGAGCTTTTTATTTCAAGGAACTGATTGACAGTGTACTTCCGGATGGACTAAAGAAGACACTGATGACCTTATCGATAGGAGTTATTTTACTTAATTTCTTCAAGGTGATTTTAAATGCATTCCGTTCACATCTGCTTCTTTATCTGAGTCAGAAGCTCGATATTGCACTACTTTTAGGCTATTACAGACATGTATTAGAGCTTCCGATGAACTTTTTTGGAACCAGAAGAGTCGGAGAGATTATCTCCAGATTTACAGATGCAGGCAAAGTCAGGGATGCCATTTCAGGGGCCACACTTACCATTATGATTGATACCTTTATGGTAATTGCCGGAGCTATTATTTTATGTATTCAGAATGCGAAGCTCTTTGGTATTTCTCTGATTATAGTTGTTCTTTATATTATTGTGGTGGCGGCATTCCAAAAATGGTATGAAAAACTGAACCGTAATCAGATGGAGGATAATGCACAGCTGACTTCGTATATGGTGGAATCACTAAATGGTATTCAGACAGTCAAGGCTTACAACGCTGAAAGAAAAGCAATCAGAGAAACAGAAATTCGTTTTGTAAAACTGCTTAGAAGTGTTTTTAAATTAAGCTATGCCAGTAATATTCAGATTTCGCTCAAGACTTTTATTGAATTAATCGGCGGAATCGTGATTCTCTGGGTAGGAGGACTTAGTGTCATAAATGGTGAAATGACGATAGGATCACTCATTACCTTTAACTCCCTATTGGCATATTTCCTCGATCCGGTGAAAAATTTAATCGACCTTCAGCCACAAATGCAGACGGCAGTCGTGGCAGCAGACCGACTTGGTGAGATATTAGATTTAGATGCAGAAAAAACAGAAAATGAAAGTCGTAAACTTGCTCCGTCTTCTCTGGCCGGAGATATTGAAATTAAAAACATGGATTTTAGATATGGAACCAGAAAGCTGGTACTTGAAAATATCAATCTCAAAATTGAAAGAGGTCAAAATGTCGCATTTGTAGGAGAAAGCGGTTCCGGAAAAACCACTCTTTCCAAACTCCTATTACACCTTTATACAGCAGAAAACGGAGATATCCTGATTAACCGTAATCATATCGAAGATATTCAGCTTGAAGTGCTTAGAGAAAAGATTGCATACATACCTCAGGAAACATTCCTCTTTAGCGGTTCCATTTATGAGAACCTTACACTGGGAATGGATGAAGTCAATATGGATGATGTGATTGAAGCAACCAAAATGGCGCAGGCACATGATTTTATCAATGAACTGCCGCTTCGCTATGAAACCAGATTGGAAGAAAACGGCGCCAACCTGTCAGGAGGACAGAGACAGCGTTTGGCCATTGCCAGAGCGATGCTGAAAAAACCGGATATTTTAATTCTGGATGAAGCCACCAGCAATCTGGATGCAATTACAGAACGAGCTCTTGATAAAACTATTCATGAGTATGCAAAGGATATGACGACTATCTTTATTGCGCACAGATTAAGCACCATTAAAAACTGTGATCAGATTTTTGTGATGGATAAAGGTAAAATCATCGAACAGGGTACCCATGGCGAATTGATTGCATTAGGCGGCAAATATGCTTATCTGGTGCAGCAACAGTCTTTGGAAGAGTACAAATATCAGGAAGTGTAAAAAGGAAAGAGGACGGTACGAAACTATGAAGCCAATTATTGTAGATATGAAGGATATGAGTGACTCAACAGAAGTGTATGAGTCAAAGCCCAATAAATTTTTGGTATATACCATTTATGCGATTTTTCTTATGCTGGTAATTGCCCTTATTTGGATGAAACTTTCTAAAATAGAAGTAGTGGTGAAAAGTAACGGTATTTTCAAAGGAAGCAGCAATATATATGAAATCAGCAGCGCCGTGACAGGTAGTGTCAAGGAAAGCAATGTAACAGACGGACAGTATGTAGAAGAAGGTGACATACTGTATACAGTGGGAATTGATGAACTGTCTGATACGATTGTTCGTTACCAGGATGAAATGGCAGCAGCCAAGGATAGAATAGATATCCTTTCCGCTTATGAAAAAAGTCTCGATTCCGATGAGAGTGAGATGGATCTATTAACAGAAAACCCGTATTACGATGAATTTGTAAATCGCCGAGACCTTCTCTTTGCCAGTCTTAACCTGGAAAAGACAGACAAAGGCGGACAGAGTGCCTTATATAAAGGAAATATCGATTCTATTTCAGGATCTATTGATGAATATAAAGATAAAATCGAGAAGCTGAAAAAGGTAAAGCAATGTATCAGCGAAAGAAACAATTCGTTAGCCGCGGGTGACAGCTACTATTCCAGCATGGTTGATAATTATCTGGCATCTTATAGCTATACTGCTTCTCAGTATGATAACCAAATCGATGCATATCAAAAGCAGATCGAGGAGTATGAAAAGCAGATTAAGGAAGGAAAAAAGGCCAACAAAAAAGCAGAAAATACTTCCCTGGCAGCAGTCAGTGAAAATACTATTTTGCCTAACTATCAGAAAGTGGATATTGAGGCTTTAGAAAAACAAAAAGATGATTTGGTCATCGCCAAGGAATCTGCCGGCTCAGAAAAGGGAAAGGCCTTAAAGAGTTTAGAACTCCAGCAGACGACTACGGTAGAACAGCAGATTTCGGGTTATGAAGAATCCATTTTGTCAATGGAAAGCAATTTGAATTCTACAAAGCTTCAATTAAATGCCGTAAACGGTGTTGATAACGGAGCCAGAGAAAATGTGGCTGTCTTAACAGAAAAAGGCAATGTAGCAGCTGAAATTTTAAGCTATGAAAACAAGGTGAAGGAATGTGAAAACTACCTAAACAGCTATGATATTCAGAGTGATAACTGCATAATCAAAGCAAATGTATCCGGATATTATTACAATGCCGGTGAGTACAAAATCGGTAGTTTTGTTCAGGCAGGAACCTCAATCGGATCGATTTACCCACAGGAAGAATCGAAATATTATGCAGAGATTTATGTAGAGAATTCAGATATTGCCAAAATCAAAGAAGGGCAGGAAGTGAAATTTGAAATTGCTGCTTATCCTTCCAGTGAATACGGCTACTTCCGAGGAACGGTAGATAATATCGCCAAGGATATTGCAGTAGACCAGAGCACAGGATATGCATATTATCTGGTGAAGGTGAAATGTGACCAGATGACCATCATGGATGAAGATGGAGAAGAAATTTCACTGATGAATGGTATGGCCTGTCAGGGTAAGATTATTGTAGAAGAAAAGGACATTTTGACCTTCCTTTTAGAGAAAATAGATATTTTAGATTAATAGGCAATGATTGACTAGGCAGCAGATGCTATATATAGTAGAAGTATTAAAAAAGATATTGTGAGGAAACTATGAGAGAATTACAAATTTGTTTGTGTGATGATGAACAGTATTATAGGGACAGTCTGACAGAACTTTTAAAGACCTTTGTCAATGAGGAAAGTCTTCAGGCCAGTGTAATTCCATATGATAATCCGCTTGATTTATTAGAGGATATTTTAAAAAATAAAAAACAGTGTGATATTCTGTTTTTGGATGTGGATATGCCGCAGATGAAAGGCTCCAAAGTGGCAGAGAAGCTGCGAGAAGAGGGCTATGAAGGTGAAATTATGTTTGCAACCAGCTATACAGAGTACACCAGAATGGCATATCTGGTAGAAGCGATTGGTTATATCGAAAAACCGGTTCAGTATGTGCTGCTGAAAAAACTTATGAAAAAAGCAGTGATTCAGGCAAGCTTCAGATTGGACGAAGAAGAAGCCAATAAAAGGTACCTTGAGGTAACTGTTGACAGAGCCAAAAGAATCATAGATCTTCACAAAATTCTGTATTTGGAAAAGCAGAGAAACCGATGTATCATTCATCTGGAAGATGGTGAAATTGTCTGCTATGAAAGCATGAAAGATATATATATGCGACTGGATCAAAGTGTTTTTGTTTATACACATCAGGGCTATATCGCAAACAGGGATAAAATTATTGATGTGCAATCAGAGTATGTCTTTTTTGATGATAATAGACAGATTCCGGTTAGCCGCAGGTTCTATAAAGCATTAAGAGAGGACTTTTTAAAACGTATTATGACTCTCAGAAAAGAAATGGTATCTACTTCTATTACCAATTAGCACCGATTAGCTACCGAATAGCACAGGTCTATTGAAAGTATTATGTATTTTTCCTAAGATATATTTGTAGCCAAAAGCGGTTACAAAATATAGACAAAATAAGGAAGGTACATAAAAATGACAGAGATTAAATTAGGACAGGAACTCGTAGTAGAAAACTTATATTCCATCAGATCCAAGATGGCGCAGTCGGAGCTTCAAAGCCTTGGTAAAAAGGCAGAAGAAATTGTGAAAAGTTTTGGGGCAACTCCAAAAGGCTCTCCGATTACTGCCACCTTTGCTATGGAAGGAGATAAGATTGATGTAGAGCTTTTATTTCCGATTGATAAAGAGATTCCTGCTAAGGACGGTTTTGTTTTTAAGAAAATGCTGAAAATTACAAATGCAGCGGTTGCCGGCTATAAAGGACATCCGTCAGGTTTTCAAAGCGCCTGTAATGATTTAAATCAATATATTTCCGAGCATCAGTTACAGCCAATTACCGTAGGTTATAATGTGACCAAGAAAACAGATATGTTAAATTTGGAAAATACAGAGATCGAAGTATATGTGGGAATTAATCCCAATATTTTATAAGTAACATTTAATTTGATAGTATCCGCAGCGTTTTTTATAGACGTTGCATTGCTTGTCTCTCTTACACGGAAAACTTCTTTTCACGAAAGTGAAAGGGAGTTTTTTTCGTGCAAAAATGGATTGTTAATTACCAAAATCTGTTTGAACCAGCATATCTGCGCCTCTTTTAATTGTTTTTTCAAGAGGGTTTACGAGCCGAACGGTTAATTGATTCTGGTCGAGTTTAATCCATATTTTGGCCGGACCATTTGCACATTTCATATTCTTTGCCAGTCCATTCATGTTATCGACTGCATAGGATGCGTTTTGATTTGCATTTACCCAGGCAACTACATCTTCCCATAGCTTTCCTTGAGGAGCATCCATTTCTGTGATATAAATTCCGCTTTCCAAACTTTCATAAAAATCCTTGCCTTCTTCGGTCTGTTCATTGTTTAAATAGATTTCTTCAATAGCCCCGGAGAGTGTAGTCATAGTGTCCATATCACGTGACATACGTGCATAAAAGACATAACGGACCATGGATAAAACACCGGATTTAGCTATCATGGTAAATATGAGCAAAATAACAAAAGAAGTGATCCATACTTCAGCGGGTCTTCGCACTCTTCGAATCATATCACCCTCATCGATTTCCATATCATCACGATATGATTGACTGTTTGCCTGATTATAAATGACCAGACTGAGTATGAGCCAGATTAAATCACAAAGAGACAGTATGCCAAAAAACAGAAGATCCATATTCATGTATCCGCTAAAAATAGTTAGCCATATGTTAAAAGCGATACAGACAACAAATCCTATGAAAAATAAAGTTGCCATAAAGATGTTAACGCAGTTCCAACGGACTTTAGCATTTTCTGTTGGCATCGCCTTTGGCAGACGGTCAACCCTGTTTGAAAAGTCCTTTTTGCTTTCCGGAATTTCATATCCGTATTTTTTCAGTCGATTAAAATATAGTGCTCCCTGTATCAGTTCAATTGAACAAAAGAAAAAGAGGCCGCTGCCAAATAAAAATGAGATGAGTCCAAAAACAAAATTGATATCTATCAGATCTGCTAATTGTGCGTAACCGGTTATAGCTAGCACCAAGCCTATAATTGTGAGTATTTTTAAGAACTTCATTTGTCTTTTATCATATTTAACGAGTGAGCTTTCGTTGGCCCTTACCAGTAATGTTCTCACACATATCGCAATTATGATCAAAAAGATGATTAATCCCATAAATTATCCCCTTTCATAATCTGATTCCAGACATATTCATATTCATTTTATGAGAGTTTAGCAAGAAAACTCCATCCGACTTAGTCGGGTGCGGGATGAATTGCTCATCTATTTTTCTTGTATTTTCCACTCTTTTCGTATTTGCGTTTGTGTTCATTCGACCTTTGGGAATCGATATACTCTTTTACCTTTCATGGATGTAGGATGTAGGCTCCTTTTGATATATAAAATAAATCGAACATACATTCTGTTTTTGATTGAAAAAACACTGGAAATATGGTAAAATATAGTTATCAGGATAGCTATAACACAGTGGTGTTGTAAATTTCAACCGACAGAATGGAGGTGGCAGAATGTACCGAACGAGACAGTATCGAATCAGGAAAGGTCATAGGTTTTATCCCTATTGTGA
>JAZUKG010000160.1:0-4496 GCA_045643145.1 Lachnospiraceae bacterium
CGCAGGTCCATAATTGGACTTACGCTTGTCTGCTGCTCATTACAAAGAGCATTCTAACATAAAAAAATTACCTTCGTAAGCATTTTTTACTGGAATTTACTCAAAATCATATGGAGATCTTCTTCGAGGTTCCTCATATCCAGGAATACATAACACACTCTCGCTGCATATTGACATGGAACCGCTGGAAGTCCGCCTGATAGAAATCGAATTCAACAATCCTTCCCCAGTCTCTCTTAACTACTGATCAATTTGTCAGAAAACAGAGATGCAAGATAACGCAGAGAATAACATCCATAATTTGAACTTCCTGCCATCCCATATCGATATACCAAATGAAATATTTTGCTGAACTCATCCTCCTTATCCTGCGTAAGCAGGATAAGGACCGCATGACGTCTTTTTGCCTCAGCTAAAAACTCCCGGTAATAATCAACATATTGATTATCTACTGTGAGCAGCAGAAAACAGTCTCCTTCCTTCGCTGTTTTCATCAACTGAACTTGAGAATAAAAATCATAGAAGAAATAGCTTGCCTTTCCTTTAGCCAAAAGGTCTTTCCAGAATCCCGCAAAACAGGACAGATATTCCGCAGAACCTATAATACATCTTTGCTCACTTGCCAGAAAAATCCTCAAAATCTCTTCTAATTTATTATCATCTAAATGTTTCTTCGTACTCTCCAAATTTCTAACTATCTTATCCAAATCATCTGCTTTACCGCTCTGCTCATACCTTTTTTGTCGTTCATATTTTGCCGCCTCATGAATCCCATATAATTTCTCCCGAAACTCATAATAATTCTTAAAGCCGCATTTCTTAATGAATCTGCTGATAGTGGCCGTCGATACACAGGTTATCTCTGCCAGTTTCTCAATAGAAACTACCTCCCCCTTGCCTAAAATATCAATCAGTTTTAACACCAGATAATATTCATTTTTGCTGTAATTGGTCATAGAGAAAAAACCTGCAAGGTTTTCAAACATCTGATAGCTGTCTGACATTTTTTCCGGATATTCCATCGTCATCATTCTTTTCCCTTCCATATTTCCTATATTATATCATTCTTTTCATTTTTTGAAAAGTTTTTACATTATCATGCGTGGTAAGATGAGCTTTCCATTGATAAACTAAAGAAAAAACGAAAGAAAGGATTGATCTTATGAAAATAGGTACAAATTTATATGGTCTGAAAGAACTGTCACAAGAAAAATTTTATGAATGTTTTGAGAGATTACACAATTACGGATTTCAGCAGGTTGAACCTATCGTACTCCCTCAGTGCGAAGACAATCAATACGGTATTGAACCGGGAATTCCTCTTTTTATATGGCGCCAAAAAAATCTCTTTCAATATGCGGCTGATTTAAAAAAGAATTGGGATATTGCCATAACCAATTGCCATATTGGATTCTCTCCCTATGATAACATTCTCACCAAATTGGATGATATCCAAAAAATAGCTGATGGTACCGAAATCCGCACTTTTACGGCCAGCGCTATGTTCTCAGATTTAGAAACATGTAAACGCCATACCGAACAGTTTTCCGAAGCTTCCGATAAATTAAAGAAAGCAGGGCTTCAACTCCAGTACCACAATCATTCCGAAGAATATACTTATATTGAAGAAATCGATATGACCTGCATGGACTATTTCCTGAAAAATTGCAGCCGTTCTTTGAAGATGCAGGTTGACGTTGGCTGGGTAATATTTGCAGGCGCTGATGTTATTGAATTTTTAAAGAACTACAAACAGCAGATCAGAAGTCTTCATTTGAAAGACTTTAAGGCAGGTTTTTCACAGGAGAAACGTGAAAAAGATATTGTAGCTGTCGGCACCGGAGTACTTCCTCTTGCGGAAATTCTGGCTTTGTCATCCAGCCTTAATATCCCTGAAGATGGCATCATCATCGATCAGGACGAATCTCCGGATGATATTCTGACAGACCTTGGCACTGGATATAAATTAGTAGAAAGGCTGGTAAATAAACAATGATAAAAACTATCTCACATATTGCTTTCAATGTCACAGATATGGAACGGACACTACATTTTTATCACGATATTTTAGGTTTTCCCTTTTTATGCAAAAAGACTTACGCTTCTGCTCTGCCGACTCTTCAGAACCAACTGCAGCAGCTGAACCCGGACATGCAAGCGCCTATCCGAAATATGATTGCAGAATTCGAGGCAAAAGCTGATGAACCCTGGTTTATCTATTTAAAAGTTGCAAAAGGACAATGCCTCGAATTATTTTATGCTGACCAAAAGAATCCTTGCTCTCCCATTCCTGTCGGATATCAGCATCTGAGTTTGGAAACCGATAATATCGAAGAAATAAAATCTCTTCTTTTGCAAAATAATGTCACTCTGGACACAGATATTTATATAGGACCTGACAACACAAAAACTATGTGGATTTCCGATCCGGATGGCAACAAAATAGAATTCATGGAATATACACCAGATTCTCTGCAGCTTCTGTCCTACAAGGAGGAACTCAAAAATGAATCAAATTAAACCTGTCAATACAGTTGTTATCGGATGCGGTAAAATTGCCGATTTGTTTATAAAAAATATGAAAGAGTACTTCCGTATACTTAACGTAGTCGGGTGCTGTGATTTGAACGAATCCCACGCCAGGGCTATGGCCGAAAAATATCAGCTCAAAGTATTAACACAGGAAGAGATCATTAATGATCCGGAAATCCAGATCGTTGTTAATCTTACGCCGCCAAAAGCGCACTTTTCTATTATCTCTTCCATGCTAAAAGCCAAAAAACATGTGTATACAGAAAAGGTGCTGGCTCCTTCACTTGAGGAATCTCTGGTATTATGTCAGTTAGCAGAGGAAAATCAGGTACATTTGTGCATCTCTCCGGATACATTTTTAGGTTCTGCCATACAAAATGCAAAACAACTCATCGACAGCAATATGTTAGGGCAGATTACCGCCTGCCGGTGTTCTCTGGGACGTGATTATAATTCTATGGCAGAACTGATTCCTTATCTGGTTCAGACAGGCGGAGACATTGGGATAGATGTAGGAATTTATCACATGACTGCCATGCTTTATTTACTTGGTCCGGTGAATCGAGCTACTGGATTTGTTACTTGCAATAATCCTCATAGAATTCACCACATGCCTTCGCTTGATAATTTCGGTGTCGAGTATGAGCTGCAAACTAACACCGTCATGTCCGGTTCTCTGGAATTCAAAAGTGGAATTCTGGGAACCATGCTGTTCAATTCAGATACGATTATGCCGGAAGAACCTCACTTCACTATTGAGGGTACCGAGGGCGTATTAACCATTGACAATCCAGATAATTTCGATGGACCGGTTATGCTTCGCAGAATCGGCCAGCCCGAAGCAACTGTTATCCCGTCTGCGTTTGGAATTACTGAGAATGCCCGCGGAATCGGTGTCGCAGAATTGGCCTGGTCTATCAGACAAAACCGTACTCCTATGACTGACAAGGCAATGCATTACCATGCTTTAGAAACTCTGCTTGGCATTGTTCAGAGCAGTAAAACCGGCCAGGCTTATCAGGTTCAGTCAACATTTCAACCTGTTCGCGCCCTGCCCGTAGGTCATATCCAGACTCCCTTTATGAACGATTGGGAATCCTGTCTGGTATAAACAAAGTACTGATTTATGAGTAGTAGCAGATTTTTCTTTTTTAATTTAAAAAATAGTCCTATTATCCACTTCTCAAAATATGATAACAGCTACCCTACTATAGATGTATAAAATCCGGCTTACAGCCACAAGAAACAGAATCTGAAGAATAAATAACACCCCAGATAAAACAAGTAAAGGTATAAAACCTTGACATGTCTTATCTGGGGCGTTTGTTTGTAATCAAGCACTTAAGACTAAGTGCATACATTTTATAATACTGTATTAGGACTTCATAATTAAAATGAAACTACACTATAATCTTCCTGTTGCTTCATTTTTATGTGGGCCATTTTGTGGGCCAACATACTATAAATTACATGAATTTATATGAAGATATATACGACTCAGTTATCTGATAAATGTCCTAGCTATCGACATTTATGACTCTTTAGGAAAATACATGGATTTTTATGAAAAAAGGCTTATAAGTACGATTCCGAGTTTCATATATTCCTCCTATGGGGACGTTTCTTTTGTTACGAGGAGTGTCCCTCTGTAACGATTCGTCCAATATAATAATAAGCTTTACCTTTTCACCCTTGATTTTTCTAGCTTTTCAAGGCATATACATACTGAGTAATGATAGCATAGGCACAAAAAAAACTCAACAATTCTTCTCTACATTATCAAGTGATTAACGAATGAGATTGCTGAGTTTTTCTAATAATTTATATTTTTTCTATTTCGCCACTCTAATAAAAGCACGTAATATCAATGCTTTCAGCCTATTTTCATGACAAAGGGACACTCCTCATGACAAAGGGACGCTCCTCGAGTCAAAGGGACACTCCTCGTGTCAAAAGCAACGTCC
>JAZUKG010000161.1:0-2360 GCA_045643145.1 Lachnospiraceae bacterium
ATACATATTAGACATAGGAAAACATCTATTTGACGGATGGACATCTCCTGACAGGTGAAAAGAATCACCCAATGACTCACCTAAAATTCACCCAATGATTCACCTAAAAAATAAGACATATTCTGACTCAAATTAACGAACTGGCAATAAATTAAGCGATTTCAAATCCAAAACCACAGCAAGAATCACCCAATAATTCACCTAATGATTCACCTAAAAAATAAGACATATTCTGACTCAAATTAACGAACAGACGATAGAGTAAGCGATTTCAAATCCAAAACCACAACAAGAATCACCCAATAATTCACCTAATGATTCACCTAAAAAAATAAGACATATCCTGACTCAAATTAACGAACAGACGATAGAGTAAGCGATTTCAAATCCAAAACCACAACAAGAATCACCCAATAATTCACCTAATGATTCACCTAATTGAATCACAAAAATAGTATGGACAATCATCTGATTAGAATACAGAACAGTGATTTACGTATTCTTATACCAGAATGTTGTTCTGCCGGAACGGACAAAATAAATCAGACCCTCCTTGCGCATCTCACTAAGAAGATAATCACAGCGTTTTATCCGTTTCTCCTCTGAATTATAAAAATCAGGAAGTTTTGTCAATAGAATCTCCTCAATCTCCTTACGACTAAGTTTACCGTGTTCATCAATACCAGCCAGAATTAAATCCTGATAATACTTCTTATCAAGACCGCGATTCATCGTATAACGTGCTCTCTGATTCGTTTTATCAGCAACAGAAAGTGACAAATATAAATTCGGATATCTGCCTTCAACCAGATTCTTCTTACGAAGAACAGCAGCCTCTTCTTTGGAAATCTTCTGACCTCTTGAAACCTTATCCAGAAGCAAAACCTCAGTCAGAGATAAATCACCATTCGACGACAACACCTTTGCAAAATCCGGATTAAGAATTT
The DNA here is from genome assembly GCA_045643145.1 of Lachnospiraceae bacterium. GTDB lineage: Bacteria > Bacillota > Clostridia > Lachnospirales > Lachnospiraceae > SVFI01. The sequence continues at coordinate 948 of JAZUKG010000161.1, forward strand.
TTCCGTAAATAGTTACCCTGACTCCATTTTCAACAAACTCATACTCAGGCATCGGGAAGAATTTCTCCTTCTGCAAACGAAACATCTTGCGAATACCACTCCACACCGTATCAATCAAATCAAGCTGACGCATTGCCGTAACAAGAAACTGATTTCTATATCTTGTATCTGGAACATCCGCAGAAAGCACCGTCTCAACAGACCCCGGAATAAAAGAACCTGCATTAAAGAAAATAAGATGATCAGGCATCTCCACAACAGATATACGGACACACTCCGAATAATCCTGATGAGCTATTGCATTATTCAGCGGTTCACGAATAAGATATTCCTCATACATATCAACCTCAGTCGGAAAAAGCGTACCCTCTGGAATATACCGGTATTTCAGATTACGAATCCTCTGATAAATTTCATCAACCTCAAGAATAAACGGACCATCACCGACATAATAATCAAGCATCTCCCCTTTTTCATCCTTTAAAATCCACCGGATAGAAACATCCGCCGGAGATAACAGATGCCGCGATTCACGTTTTCCAAGCAGAACTAGCGCAGCACGAGTAATATTATCATTGATAGTAAGCGGAATACTTTTCAGAAAACGCTCATCACTCCATGACGAAACCTCATCAGCAAGACGCGGATTTTTCGTAATATAATGCCTTCTCGCAGATGAAATAGCATCAGGATCCAAATCATCCATCCCTGCACCAAAAACAACTTCCCTGCTCCAGTCTATAAAACGAGGCTGAGACAAAATACGCTGACGTTTTTCCTCACTCAGTGCCACAGCCGAAGCACCGTCACGTCCGTAAGATATGCCATCAACAGTGGTCGGAACGCCGGGAACTGCCGGAGGAATCTCAAACATAAGAACACGTTTTCCCTCCATCTCAATCTCATAAATCTCAATAAAAGAAATCCGGTCATTTGTCTTATCTCCAACCCGCTTTTTACACTCCGGAATATCACCTACACCAGAGAGAAAACGAGTTTCGACAACATCCCCGCTATCAGAAACACCAAGTACAAGCCAAGCAGAACTCACGCCAAAAAGATTAGCCTCATTACTCAGTGCCGAAAAATACTTGAACAATTTTTCATAACTAAAGTCCCCCCTTGCCTCTTTCAGCTCAAATATTTCATTTTCAAGGATGTCATTACTCTTCTTTTTTGTCAGGAAATTCATCAGAATATCCTTCAGTTCACTATCAGTCCGTCTCATAAGAAAAACACTCCATTCATCTCTTCAGCACATCCCACAGATTCCCTAAAATCTCATCAATCCGCTTATCATGCGCAGCCTTCTTTGCGTGATACTCAGCAAGAAGCTCGTCCGGCGGCAGAACAGTCTCAGACTCATGCGGGAACCCGCAGAAATCCAGACTGAAATTTGCTGCCTTCAGTTCA
>JAZUKG010000162.1:0-38329 GCA_045643145.1 Lachnospiraceae bacterium
CCTCTCAGGGGCTTGCTCGTTTACATGAAGAAAAGAATAAATATGATACCAGTATTTATACTTCTTATGATGAGCTTGCCGGTGAAGCGGCAGTTTCTATTTTAGATGAAACAGACGTTGACGAACTGAACAAGGATAAAAGCGGAATCCGAACCCAGCTTCTAAAGGATAACGGAATTGAAAACCTGAGTCAGCTGGCAGACATGGATGCAAATGACCTTTCTGCCATTAACGGAATCGGCGCAGAAACGGCTGCAAAAATATTAGAAAAAAGTGAAGAGCTTCAGCAAAGTGCCAAAAAGTATGCAAAGGTAAAATTAAATGCAGATGACAAGAGAAAAGCAATGCAGACTCTGTTATCCGATTTGGCATTTGTGATTGCCCAAAAGGATGTTTTTGATCGAAGCGAAGCTTTATATAAACAGCATTATAAAAATATTTCCATGAATTTGCCTTTGGCAAAGAAAATGAAATCCACCTTTGGATGGCTTTTTGCGTCCAAGGGGAAAAAGGAAAGCCAGATGGATGCCTTTGACAGATTGTCATCCATTGACAGCGCTTCTTTAAAAGAGGAAGTGGAGGCACTTTCCAAGTCCTATGACCAGATGAAAAGAGGTCAGATGGGAAGAAAGTACCTGACAGATTTTAGGGACAATGCAGCAACCTTTTATGCTGTATTGGAGAGTATTGTCGGAAGTAGTGCAGACAGCGCACAGACCATGGGAGGTCTTCCGGAACAAATCGTCAGAAGTGTAGAAGCATTTCCACTGGATTTATCTCTCATGAATTCAGTACTTCGTAACTATCAGGTATTCGGAACCAAATATGTGCTCCACCAAAGAAAGGTTCTTTTGGGAGATGAGATGGGACTGGGAAAAACCATGCAGGCCATTGCATCAATTGCACATTTAAAGACGCAGGGAAAAACTCATTTTCTGGTTGTTTGTCCGGTAAGTGTCATGGTGAACTGGACCAGAGAGATTGAAAAGCATAGTCAGATGGAAGCTGTGATGATTCACGGTCATGACCGTGATGAAGAGTATAGCGACTGGCTGGAAAAGGGCGGTATAGCGATTACCACATTTGAGACAATTACCAGGCTGGACTTATCGGAATGGGTTACGGTAGATATGCTTGTCGTGGATGAAGCACATTATGTGAAAAATCCAAAGGCAAATCGAACCATTGCACTGAAATCAATCGCAGATATGGCGGATTATATCTGCTTTATGTCAGGTACTCCGCTAGAAAATAAAGTCGAAGAAATGAGCTTTCTGATTAGTATGTTAAATGCTGATATTGCCAGAGAGGTTCGAAATTTAAATTCGTTGGAAGTGGCGAATGCATTCCGTCAAAAGGTAGCACCGGTTTACCTGCGACGTGTCAGAGAAGATGTCCTGACAGAACTTCCTGAAAAAATCGAAACCGAGCAATGGATTGTTTTGGGTGAAGAGGAAAAGAAAGCGTATAAACAGGCATTAAAAGACGGAAGCTATATGAAAATCAGAAGAGTGTCCTGGAATACACCGGATGTGAATGATTGCTCCAAAGCCAATCGTTTGTTAGAACTTTGCGAACAGGCCAGAGAAGAAGGCAGACGAGTGATTGTGTTTTCATTCTTTTTGGATGTTATCAATCTGGTTCAGGACTTATTGGGTGAGAAATGCTACGGCCCAATCACAGGCGGTGTATCAGCACAAAAACGTCAGGAAATGATCGATGATTTTTCGACTTCTGATCCGGGAAGTGTATTGCTGTGTCAAATCATTGCAGCCGGTACCGGACTGAATATTCAGTCGGCCAGTATGGTTATTATTTGTGAACCGCAGTGGAAACCGTCAACTGAAACGCAGGCTATTTCGAGAGCTTATCGTATGGGACAGACTCAGACGGTTATGGTGCACAGACTTCTGGCAGATGATACGGTAGACGAACGTATCATGGAGGTGCTGAAAAATAAAACAGAGCTTTTTGAAGGCTTTGCAGATGAATCTGCTGCGAATGAAGCATCCAAGGAAATGGCTGAAGAGTTAGCTGCGGCTAATGCGGACGTGTCGCAAAATGCAGGGGCAGGAGAGAACCAGACCACGCAGCTTGATCAGAGACAGGATATTTCTGCAGCCAAGCAAAGTGCTTATATGAAGGAAATTATCAAATCAGAGCGCGAGCGTTATGGTGTTGACACAGAGCTTCCAACTGAGGATAATGAATTATCGCAGGAAGAAATACAAATTCAGAATGCGTAATGTAAAGATGAATTGAGACAATGCATAAGGGTATAGATAATCGAAAAAGGAGAATACAGTTATGAGTTATGAACAGGCAAAGGAAAAACTGAATAAAATCGGACAGCAGCATTTATTGAAATATTATGAAGAATTATCTGAGGCTGAGCAGAAAGCATTGATTGAACAGATTTTAGAAACAGATTTTCAGGTCATTAATCAGAAAACAATTGTGGCAGCAGACGGAGCTACCGTTTCGCCGCTAAGGGCAATGACTCTTGATGAAATAGCCCAGAGAAAAGAGGAATTTACCGCAGGCGGTATTGAGGCAATCAGACAGGACAAGGTGGCAGCAGTTCTTTTAGCGGGCGGAATGGGAACCAGACTCGGAAGCGATGCTCCAAAGGGGGTATATGATATCGGAATTACCAAACCGTTATACATTTTTGAATGCTTAATCAATAACCTGTTAAAGGTAGTAAAACAGGCAGATCATTATATTTACCTGCTCATTATGACCAGTGATAAAAACCATGAAGCAACTACCTCATTTTTTGAAGAGAAAAACTATTTCGGTTATCCAAAAGAATATGTACGTTTCTTTAAACAGGATATGGCTCCTGCTGTAGATTATGACGGCAAAGTTTATTTGGAGGAAAAAGGAAAGGTGGCTACTTCGCCAAACGGAAACGGCGGATGGTTTGTTTCTCTGGATAAGGCCGGACTGACGCAGCTTTTAGATGAAAAGGGTATCGAATGGCTCAATATTTTTGCAGTAGATAATGTGCTTCAGCAGATTGCAGACCCTGCATTTGTTGGTGCATGTATCGATAATGGCTGTAATGTCGGAGCGAAAGTAGTTCGTAAAGCAGCTCCGGATGAAAAAGTGGGTGCGATTTGCTTAAAAGATGGCAAACCATCAATTATTGAATATTATGAGTTAACTCCTGAATTGATGAATGCCAGAGATGAAAAAGGCGAATATGCGTATAACTTTGGAGTAATCTTAAACTACCTTTTCAGAATTGAAACCTTAAAGGAAATTATGTCGAATGATTTACCTCTTCACAAGGTAGAAAAGAAGATCCCTTATATTGATGCGGACGGCAACCTTCAAAAGCCGGAAAGTCCAAACGGCTTTAAGTTTGAACAGCTGGTACTTGATATGATTGAAGATATGGGAACCTGTCTTCCGTATGAAGTGGTCAGAGAACAGGAATTTGCTCCAATTAAAAATAAGGAAGGCGTAGACAGTGTGGAATCTGCCAGAGCCCTCCTTACTCAGAACGGAGTTACATTATAATTTTATGCGATCACAAATTGGTACATGAATATGAAATGACAAAAGCTTCCGCCCATAACGAATAAATGGAATATTTCGTGAGAACCGAAATATTGATGTTTTTGGTTAAACAGCGGAAGCTTTAGCGCGTAAATAATTCCGCCGACAGTATAGATGACACCACCTGCTAACAACCACAGGAAAGCTGCGGTCGGGATGCTGTGAATGATTGGTCCGAAAACAAAAAGGCAAAGCCATCCCATCACAATGTAAATTACAGATGAAAACCATTTCGGGCAATCAATCCAGAAAAGTTTTACGAGGGTACCGATGATAGCAAAGGCCCATACGGTAATCAGTAGCGGGAGTCCGCGGCTTTGGTCTAAAACAATCAGACATACCGGTGTATAAGAGCCTGCGATTAATACAAAGATCATGGAATGATCCAGCTTCCGGAGCATTTTAATAACGGGCTGCGGCAATGTGACGCTGTGATATGTTGTGCTGGCAGCATATAATAAAATCATACTTAGAATAAAAACTGTCATGGCAATCAGTGCAACCGGTCCGTTGCCGGCAGCCTTGATTAAAAGCGGGATTGAACTTCCGCAGGCTAAAACCATGGCAATAAAATGTGTAAGGGCACTGCCCGGATCTCTTAAAGTAATACTCATAATAACACCTCCTCGACATGTAGTATTGAAAACTACATGTGCTATATACAGATATTACATCGTAAAGCGCGGGGTGTCAACAATTATATGAAAAGAAATTTTTTATTATAGTAGAAAGTGAGAAAACTATGTTTCGTATGTGGGGAAAAATCTGGAAGGATAATCATTTGCTCATGGATCATGTGGTATGTGATAGTTCTGACAACAGTCGTACGCAGAAGGTGTTTCATGCAATCGATGAATTAATCGTGCAGTTTGACCTGGGGAAACCAATCTGGCTGGACAAAACGATTCGTGAATTTCAGACGCACAGCAGAGCGAGATTTTATCAGGATAATTTTGTAGAAGAAATAGATTTTGATTATATGGAAATTCACATGATAGAAGAAGATTAAAAAAGTTCCAATTCTATTTCAAAACATGATATAATGTGTGTGTAAAAGGCGAGAAGGACAAGGAGGGAATAAAATGGAATTTGTCCCAAATACGAGAGATGATATCGACAGCTGGAATGAGGTAGTATTGGTATACAATTCAGCGCTCAGAGAAATCGGAACCAAACTGGAAATTTTGAATGATGAATTTCAGCATGTTCATAAATATAATCCGATTGAGCATATTAAAACCAGAATTAAATCACCGGAAAGTATTGTAAAGAAATTAAAAAAGAACGGATACGAATCGACCGTTCAAAATATGGTAGCGCATGTAAATGATATAGCCGGAGTTCGCGTTATCTGTTCCTTTACATCCGATATTTATCAGATTGCAGAAATGCTGATTAATCAAAATGACATTAAGGTGGTTTCTGTAAAGGATTATATTTTAAATCCAAAACCGAGCGGATATAAGAGTTACCATTTGATTGTAACAGTTCCGATCTTTTTGTCAGACAGAGTATTGGATGCCAAGGTGGAAATACAGATTCGAACGGTTGCTATGGACTTTTGGGCTTCACTTGAGCACAAGATTCAGTATAAATTTGAGGGAAATGCACCGGAACATATCAAAAGAGAATTGGCAGAGTGTGCCCATATGATTTCAGAGCTGGATCATCGTATGCTTTCTTTAAATGAAGAAGTTCAGGAACTCGTGATTCGAAAGAATTTTGAAACAGAATAAAAATCGGGGTTAGAAATGAGGAGTGCCGCGAAACCTTTCGGCCCCGCGGCTATTATGAAAAAATATATCTGTGTTTGTCTTGTTTGATGTAGTTAAAGTATAGCAATCAAATATGAACAAATTATGAACACAATATGAAAGTATAGTTAATACCAACAAACGAAAACGTTTTAGGGTAGAAAATATATAAAAAATGCACAAAAAGAAAAAGGAGGTCCTTATGGATAATTTCATGGATAAACTATCCAAAAGGTTCAATGCCGGTGAGCTGATCCAGGCAAATGGGGAAGCAGAAGCCAAAGAAATTGAAAGATTAAAAACGCAGGTTGCAGAAAATGAAAAGATTCTTCAGGAAGTCAGAAGAATTCATTTAAAAACTGCTGAAATAGAAGAACAGGTCACTCAGATGGTTGCCAGCGGAATCGAACAGTTCGAGGCAATGGGACAAAACATCAATGAAAGCATCAGTAAGCTGCAGGACTCTGGTGAGGAAAATACAGCAGAAAATGAGAACAACCTGAGTGAAGAGTTTGCCGGAATCGTAAAAAATGATGTAGAAAATGCATTTAATAAAACCACATCTCAGGTCAGTGACAGCAAGGCGGCTATATTAAAGGAACTTTCTGATGTTTCTTATCGTTTGGATGCATCTGTCAGTCAGCTCCAGGATGATGTGGAAGCAGTAAAGAAAAATACCTCGCAGGATAACGCAGGTATGGATGATTTGAAACGAGTATTGAATGCAAAGCTTTCGGGTGTAGAAGATTTACTCGAATTAGTAAATAAGCTAGCTGAGCAGAATCAGGCTTTGGAAGAAAAAATGAAAAAGCAGGAGCAGAGTCTTTCAGAAGTGAAAGATCTCGCAATGAGCCTGAAAAAGCAGAATGATGAAAAAACAAAGCAGATAGAAGATTATGTTCACAAAGAGAATGTAAAGGTATATCGAAATGTTCAGGCAGCAGTGAATGAACAGCTTAGTAATAAATCAAGAGACATCAACGATCATTTTGCAGTTGTGAATACAGCAGTGAATAAAAGAAAGGTTTCTGTAATGGCTATTTTGACCTTCCTTCTGGTATTAGGCGGAGTGGCAATTCAGGTATTACAGGTTTTGGGTATTTTATAATGGGTAAAGTGGATTTTAAACCGGGTAATATGTTATATCCCCTGCCGGCAGTTTTAGTATCCTGCAGAGATGAAGAAGGCAGAGACAATATGCTGACTCTCGCCTGGGCAGGAACGATTTGTTCCGACCCTGCCATGGTTTCTATTTCTATCAGACCGGAAAGATATTCCTATGATATTATCAAAAGAACCGGTGAATTCGTCATCAATCTGACGACTGAGGATTTGGTTTATGCAACCGATTACTGCGGCGTAAAAAGCGGAAGAGATATTGATAAATTTAAAGAACTGGGTTTGACTAAATTGGATGCAAAGGTTGTAAATGCTCCTTTATTAAAGGAAAGCCCGGTTAACATTGAGTGTAAGGTGGAACAGATTATTCCGCTCGGATCTCATGATATGTTTATGGCAAAGGTGGTTGCTGTGAGTGTGGATGAATCCCTGATGGATGAAAAGGGTACTTTCCATCTGGATGCTGCAAAACCGCTTGCGTATTCTCACGGCAGATATTACGGACTGGCCGAGGAGCTGGGCAGCTTTGGATACAGCGTCAGAAAAAATACGAAAAAGTCTTGACGAAAAATGTGGAAATAGGTATATTGAACTTAACAAAATAAGAATTGGTTACGAAGAGGTAGCACTAGGTTTATTCCTGGTGCTATTTTTTTATACCAGAAAATTAATATGCAAAAGAAAGGTAGTAAATCATATGGAAACAATTGATAAAAACATTGCATATAATTTAAAAAAGATCAGAAAAAGCCAAAACTTAAGTTTGGATATGCTTTCTGAAAGAACCGGTGTCAGCAAAAGTATGCTCGGACAGATAGAAAGAAGTGAATCCAATCCTACTATATTAACTGTTGCTAAAATCTGTGACGGGCTCGGAGTAAATTTAGAGGATCTGGTATATAATAAACAGAGTGAAGTGGAACTGGTAAAGAAACAGGAAGGCCGCGTGATTCGTAAAAATGAAGGCAAGTATCAGGTAAGACTCCTCTTTCCGTTTACTAAAAATCGCAATATTGAGGTTTGCGAAATAGAGATTCAGCCAAAGGAAAAGATGGCAACCAAATACAGAGGCGGTACCAATACGGAGTATGTGGTGGTTAATCAGGGGACTTTGATTGTAAAGAGCCGTGATTCAAGTTTTACATTAGAGGAAGGAGATAGTGTACGACTTTCGGCAGGAGACGAATATTTATTGAGCGCCAAAGGAAATGAAATCGTAAAATTAACCAGCGTAGCAACAATGGGATAACAGTTGATATTTTAGGACTTTACAACTCGGATATTTACTGTTAGAATAGTTGCGTTGCGCGAAGTTAAGTTTATATTCAATTTTTAGGTAGAAAAAGCTTATGATTAAAATGACAAAATACAGCAGACATACAAAAATGCTTTCATTAAAAATATCTGCTATCGTTATTTTGATAAGCTTTTTTTTGTTGCCTAATTTTATCATGGTGGAAAGCACCGGCGATAATGTAGTCGATTTGGTATTAAACGGTGAAGTTGTAGGAACGATTCCGGATTTATCCAAAGCAGAGGATCTGGTATGGCAGGCCAGAAGAGAACTGGCAACTGAAATGGATGACATTCTCTTTACAGAAAGCAAGCTTGAGTACGATACCAGAGAAGAATATTTTGTACAGTTTACGCCTCAGCGTGAAGTAGTAGATGCGATGAAGGAGGCTTTAAAAAAGGAAGCCACCAAGGCTTTGAGTCCTGCATACACCATCAAAGTAAACCAGGTCATGGTAACCGTAGGTAGTATTGAAGAGGTGGAGTCTGTTTTACAGACGGCTCTGGATAAATACCAAAGAGGCAAAGAATTTAGCGTAGTACTCGGACCGGATGCCGGCAGAGAACTGAGTGTTTTGTCACCGACAGTTTGTAACAGACAGGAAATTTTGGAAAATGAAGAGGGAAATCAGGAACTGATGGCAGGTGTAACCCTGGCACTTAAAGATATGCTAAGGGATGTCACAGCAAATGTAGAACCCGGCTTTGAAGATTTTGAATACGGACTCAGAAATATTGATTTGGTTGATAAGGTAGAGATTGTAGAATCTTATCTTCCAAAGGATCAGATTTTATCCGTATTGGATGCTGCAGCACTGGTCACACAGCTCAAGGAAAAAGAAATTGTTTATGAGGTAGTGGCCGGAGATACTCTTTCGGAAATCGCACTTAAAAATGATATTCCGCTTGACACAGTCATCGCTTTGAATGAAAATCTGGAGGATGAAAATTCAACCATCCGAGTAGGTGATAAGCTCCTGATGACAGAACCGGAGCCGGAGCTGAATGTGACTTGGCAGGAAGAGCTTTATTATGAAGAAGATTATGAAGCAGAAATTCAGTATATTTATAATGATGACTGGTTCACAACAGACAGTAAGGTAGTGCAGCAGCCTTCTGCAGGACATCGTAAAGTAGCAGCACTTAAAACTTATTATAATGAAAAAGAAGTCTCAACTGAGATTTTAAAAGAAGAAGTAACTTATCAGGCAGTACCTAAAATTATTGAAAAAGGAACCAAGGTTCCGCCGACCTACATCAAGCCAATTTCCGGCGGTAGATTGTCATCAAGATTCGGAAGACGTAAAGCTCCGAAGAAGGGCGCTTCTACTTATCACAAGGGAATTGACTGGGCTACCCCTGTGGGTACCAAGGTTGTGGCATCTTGCGGCGGTACCGTTGCCAAGGCAGGTTGGGGAAGTGGTTATGGTTATGTAGTTTATATTAATCATGCCGACGGACGCCAGACCAGATATGGCCATTTGAGCAAGGTATTGGTAAAACCGGGAGACAAGGTTTCGCAGGGACAGAAGATTGCTTTATCCGGAAATACCGGACGAAGTACAGGTCCTCATGTCCATTTTGAAATCCTGATTAATGGTTCTCAGGTGGATCCGTTTAAGTACATGAATTAAGTCTTTCTTAAGATTTGCTTAATTGTGGGATTTACAAATGCAATAAAATGGGTATATAATGTATGTAATTATCATTCAGACACTAAATTTTGAGGTGTAACATGGAACAGTATATCATCAAAGGTGGTAATCCGTTAGTCGGCGAAGTAGAAATCGGCGGCGCTAAAAATGCGGCTTTAGCTATTTTAGCAGCAGCAACTATGACGGATGAAACGGTGACAATAGAAAATTTACCTGATGTAAGAGATACCAACGTACTTATGCAGGCGATGGAAGAGATCGGTGTTCATATCGACAGATTAGACAGACATACGATCAAAATGAATGCTTCTCAGATTCAGGATTTAATTGTAGAAAACGAATATATTAAAAAAATCAGAGCTTCATATTATTTAATCGGAGCTTTACTTGGTAAATATAAAAGAGCACAGGTAGCTCTTCCGGGCGGATGTAATATCGGTAGCCGTCCAATCGATCAGCATATCAAAGGATTTAAAGCATTAGGTGCTGATGTGAAAATTGCTTATGGCAGAATTGTCGCAGAAGCAAAAGAATTAAAGGGTAGCCATATTTATATGGACGTTTGTTCTGTAGGTGCCACTATCAATGTTATGATGGCAGCTGTACTGGCAGAAGGACAAACCATTATTGAAAATGCTGCAAAGGAACCTCACGTAGTAGACCTTGCAAACTTTTTAAATAGTATGGGTGCAAATATCAAGGGCGCCGGAACAGATGTTATTCGTGTAAAAGGCGTTGCAAAGCTTCACGGAACAGATTATTCTGTTATTCCGGATCAGATTGAAGCCGGAACATTTATGTTTGCAGCAGCAGCTACCAAGGGTGATGTAACTGTAAAGAATGTCATTCCAAAGCATTTAGAGTCTATTAGTGCTAAATTATTAGAAATTGGTTGTGAGATTAAAGAAAGTGATGATGCAGTACGAGTTGTAGCAGCAAAGCCGCTGACTCATACACATGTAAAAACACTTGTTTATCCCGGATTTCCGACAGATATGCAGCCACAGATTGCTGTAACACTGGCATTATCAGAAGGAACCAGTATTGTAACGGAAAGTATTTTTGAAAATCGTTTCAAATACGTAGATGAGCTGGCCAAGATGGGAGCGAACATCAAAGTAGAAGGAAATACAGCCATTATTGATGGCGTTGAGAAATACACAGGAGCACATATTAATGCTCCGGACCTTCGAGCAGGAGCTGCACTGGTTATTGCAGGACTGGCAGCAGAAGGTTTCACCGTTGTGGATGATATTGTATACATTCAGCGCGGATATGAAGATTTTGATTTGAAATTAAAGGGGCTTGGTGCTCAGATTGAAAAGGTCACCAGTGAAAAGGAAGCTCAGAAGTTTAGATTAAAAGTTGGATGATTAAGATAAAAAATGGGATTTGCGAATTTCGCAAATCCCTTTTTTATTGTTTGCTATTTACATTACGATTAAAGAATTTCAACAATGGAAATATCCTTTTCTTTGGATAAATCACAAAATGAAGATTCGCCGTCAATCAATACCATCGGTTTAGAAAGCAGATGTTTGTTGACAAACTTGATTTCGCCGAGCTTTCCGTTGCTGAGTCGGACTTTGTTGTTCATATATGTCATAACGACATTCTCTAAAAAGCAAAGAATATATTCTGCTTCATATCTTTGCAGACCTTCTTTTTCAAAAATTTCAATTACTGTAAACGGACAAAGCGGTCCGCGGTATACTCTGGCAGCTGTCATAGCATCGTAAACATCTGCTATGGCAACGACTTTGGCAAATTTATCAATTTTACTGCCTGAAATGCCAAGCGGGTAACCACCTCCATCGCATCTTTCGTGATGCATCAGGGCGGAATACTTGATGTGATCGCTGACATCCTGTTTGAGTAAAATGTTATAGCCTTCTACCGTATGGGTTTTGATTACCTTGTATTCTTCGTCGGTCAGTTTATCCGGTTTTTTAATGATATTATCCGGGATGGCTAATTTACCGATGTCATGAAACAGGCCGCAAAGAGTAGCCATTTCCACATCTTCATCAGAAAAATGCAGCCATTCGGCTAGAACCTTGGAAATCAGAGCAACGTTCATCATATGAGTATAAGTAAGGTCATCATACTCACGCATATTATGAAGCATGCCAAAAAAGCCGTAGCTTCCACTGCTGGCTTCAAATACTTTGGATGTTTGTGCTAATGAGGAATGGACATCGATAGGTGAACCATTTTTTACGATGTCATTGATATTGCCCTTTAAATCTTCGATAGAAGCTTCAAAGTTGGCTTTGAATTTTTTGAATTGTTCGCTGGAACGAATTTGTTCTGAATAGCTTTGTGGCTGCTGACTTACAGGGGCTGCCTGCGAAGTATTGGCAGTCTGAATAGCCGGTTCCAAAGGCATAGAGGCAGAGTCTGACTGAGGCGAGGCGATTGGCTGAGAATCGTCGATACGGATACTCATAATAGAATAGTATTCCAGTCTGGTGATGATTTTATCAGTCAAAGGAGTATTCTTGGCAACGATTAACTGGTTGTTATAAGAGAATACATCTTCTGCTGTCACCATTCCCGGTGTTAACTTGGAAATCAGAACTCTTTTCATACGCAACATCCTTGTTTTTGCTATTAGATAGTTAAAGATATTATACTGTTTATGCGGTATAAAAGTCAACGAAAGAAGAATTTTTCTTGACGAAATATTGCTCATGCGTTATAGTGTGTTTTGTAACTTGGTAGAAACTTCATATTGAGTCATTCTCTCTTATTCAGAGTGGTGGAGATACATAGGATCTGTGAAGCCACGGCAACCCCCATAGGGAAGGTGCCAACCTGAGCGAAAATCGAACAATAAGAGGACTTTCTATTATAATAGTCCGCTTTTTGCGGGCTTTTTTCATTTGTAGCGAGGAAGGAAACCAAGCGACTGCGAAGCAGGCATTTGGTTTCACCCGAGCGTACATCGAATAAACGAAAAGCTGTGAAACAGCGACTCTGCGAAGCAGAGTGTTTATGAGATGCAAGAGGACGGAAAACAAGCGACAAAGGAAATCAAAAAAGGAGAAAAAATGGAAAAGAGATTATTTACTTCAGAATCAGTAACAGAAGGACATCCTGACAAAGTCTGCGACTGTATTTCAGACGCAATCTTAGATGCCTGCATGGCACAGGATCCAATGAGCCGTGTAGCCTGTGAAACAGCTTGCTGTACAGGTTTTGCATTGGTAACCGGAGAAATTACAACTCAGGCAAATCTTGATGTGCCTGCAATTGTACGTGAAACTATCAGAGAAATCGGATATACACATGGAGATATGGGCTTTGATGCAGATTCCTGTGCAGTTATGGTGGCACTGGACAAGCAGAGCGCAGATATCGCTATGGGTGTAGACAAGGCATTAGAAGCAAAAGAAAACAAAATGTCTGATGAAGAGTTAGAAGCAATCGGTGCCGGAGACCAGGGTATGATGTTTGGTTATGCAACAAACGAAACCGAAGAACTTATGCCATATCCAATCTCACTTGCACATAAGCTTTCTCTTAAATTAACACAGGTGCGTAAGGACGGAACACTTCCATATCTTCGTCCGGACGGAAAGAGCCAGGTTTCTGTAGAATACGATGAAAACGGAAAACCAATTCGACTCGAAGCAGTTGTTCTTTCTACACAGCACAGCGCGGATGTAACTCAGGAACAGATTCATGCAGATATTAAAAAGTATGTATTTGATCCGGTCCTTCCACAGGAATTATTAGATGAAAATACAAAGTATTTTATCAATCCTACCGGTCGTTTCGTAATCGGCGGACCTCACGGAGATGCAGGTCTTACAGGTAGAAAGATTATCGTAGATACATACGGCGGATATGCTCGTCACGGCGGCGGTGCTTTCTCAGGAAAGGATTGTACAAAGGTTGACCGTAGTGCAGCTTATGCAGCCAGATATGCAGCAAAGAATGTTGTAGCAGCAGGCCTTGCCGACAAGTGTGAAATTCAGCTTTCTTATGCCATCGGTGTAGCACAGCCTACATCAGTTATGATTGATACATTTGGAACAGGCGTGGTTTCTGATGAAAAACTGACTGAAATTGTCAGAAAGGTATTTGACTTCAGACCTGCAGGAATTATCAAGATGCTCGATCTTCGTCGCCCTATTTACAAGCAGACAGCAGCATACGGACATTTCGGCCGTAACGATTTAGATTTACCTTGGGAAAAGACTGACAGGGTAGATGCTCTGAAGGCACTCGTGTAAAAAATCGAGGCAATAAGAAAAATTAAATAGCGATAGAGTATTTAGAAGGATTTGTGTTTTGCCGGGCAGAGCACAAATCCTTTTTTGTTATCCATCCGGTCTTGCGGAAGTATTCTTTCTTCTGAAATAATAAAAATTGGCATTAACGGTTTTTGTAAAATATGATATGATATTTATAACTATTGTTTATTCAAGACGGAGTAATAAAGGGGTTCCAAGGATGGGTATTTTTAACAGGTTTAAACAGTTTGTATGGAAAGATGTCAAGGATGAAAATGAAGCACGCAAGAACACCATCATTTCGAGGGTTTTCTCTCTTATCATGATTGGATATTTTCTGGTGCAAAGTGTAGTCCTATTAATTGAAGTATCTCCCAAAATGGGTGGTGTCGCTTTGCTTTGTATGGCAGGATATATAGCGGCTTTTGCAGGCACTTATATGAACCGAACAAAGATGAATATGGTTTATATTCAGGCGATTACTCTTTGGTGGATTGTTTTATATGTATACCTGATGGGATGGGACTGCGGTGTACAGACATTTATGTTTGTTTTATTGGTATATGATGCTTTGACGATGTATACCAAGAAAATAATTAAAATTCTGTATGTTTTTTTCCTGGGTTTGGTTCGTTTGGGACTATATGCCTACACGAGAGCTCTGATTCCGCCGATTCAGCTGAATTTACAAAACAGTGCGTTTTTTCAGGTGATTAATACCACCTTTATTTTGGCGGCGCTGACCAGTATTGTAATTATCTTTAGTGAGGAAAGTCTGGTCATGGAAAAGAAATTAACGACCTTTAATGAAAAGATACGAAAAATGGCATTGGTTGATCCGTTAACAGGACTGAAAAACAGACGCGGCGCCATGGAAGTATTGGAGCGCTGTGTTACGGACTACTCCAACAAAGGTTCTTTTTTCTGTATTTCTATCGCCGATATTGATTTCTTTAAAAAGGTAAATGATGTCTATGGTCATGAAGCAGGAGATTTTGTGCTGGTGGAACTTTCCAAGCTGTTAAAAGAAGAAATGAAAGAACTCGGAACGGTTGCCAGATGGGGCGGAGAAGAGTTTCTGTTTATCTTTGAAAACATAAATGGTGATTTTGCATACAGCAAGCTGGAGTATATTCGCCACAAAATTCATCATATGGATTTGGAATATAAAGGGGAACATATTTCGGTTTCCATGACCTTTGGTTTGGAAGAATATGATTCGGAAGGTCTCGATGCTGTAATCAGCGCCGCAGATAAAAAGCTTTATGAAGGCAAGAGCGGCGGCAGAAACAAAGTAGTATTTTAAGGAGTTTACAATGTCATTTGCACATCTTCACGTCCATACAGAATACAGTCTGCTGGATGGTTCCAATAAAATTAAAGAATGTGTCAAACAGGTAAAAGCGCTGGGGATGAACAGCTGCGCGATTACCGATCATGGTGTTATGTATGGTGTGATTGATTTTTATCGTGCTTGTCATGAGGCCGGCATCAAGCCTATTTTAGGGTGTGAGGTTTATGTAGCACCGAACTCCAGATTTGACAAAGAATTAACCGGTGGTGAGGAGCGATATCACCATCTTGTTCTGTTGGCAGAAAACAATGTTGGCTATGCAAATCTGATGAAGATAGTCAGCCGTGGTTTTACAGAAGGATATTATTATAAACCGCGTGTGGACTTTGAAATTTTGAATGAATTTCATGAAGGAATTATTGCTCTTTCTGCCTGTCTGGCAGGAGAGGTTCCCAGATATATTGAAAAAGGTATGCTGTATGAAGCCAAGGAATGCGCTCGTAAGTACGAGGCATGTTTTGGTAAAGGAAATTATTTTTTGGAACTTCAGGACCATGGAATTCCGATGCAGCAGACCGTAAACAATGCACTTCTTTCTATGAGCAAGGAACTGGATATTCCCCTGGTTGCCACCAACGATGTGCATTATACTTATGCAGAGGATGCGACTTCTCATGATATTCTGCTCTGTATTCAGACCGGAAAACTGGTAACAGATGAGGATCGTATGCGTTATGATGGCGGTCAGTATTATATCAAGAGCGAGGAGGAGATGAAGGAGCTGTTTCCATATGCGCTTCAGGCTCTCGAAAATACACAAAAGATTGCAGACCGCTGTAATGTTGAAATTGAATTTGGAGTGACTAAACTTCCGAAATTTGAGGTTCCGCAGGGGTATGATTCCTGGACCTATTTAAACAAGCTGTGTCTGGACGGATTAAAGGAGCGTTATCCAAATGATGACGGCAGCTTAAAAAAACGTTTGGATTATGAGCTTTCTACCATTCAGAGAATGGGATATGTGGACTATTTCCTGATTGTATGGGATTTTATCAACTATGCAAAACAAAACGGTATTCCGGTTGGGCCGGGACGAGGATCTGCAGCCGGTGCGATTGTATCCTACTGCTTGAAAATTACGGATATTGATCCGATTCGTTATGATTTGCTCTTTGAGCGTTTCCTGAATCCGGAACGAGTTTCCATGCCCGATATTGATATCGATTTCTGTTACGAAAGACGACAGGATGTTATCGATTATGTACGAAAAAAATACGGAGACGACAAGGTAGTTCAGATTGTTACCTTTGGTACCATGGCAGCAAAGGGAGTCATCCGTGATGTTGCCAGAGCCTTGGATTTTCCTTATAGCTTTGCCGACAGTATTTCAAAAATGATACCGAATGAGCTGAATATTACTTTGGAGAAAGCTCTGCAGATGAATCCGGAGCTTTCTGCACTATGTGAAAGTGATGAGAGGGTCGCACATTTAATAGAAATGTGTAAAAAACTGGAGGGCCTTCCGAGACACAGTTCTATGCATGCTGCCGGAGTTGTAATCTGTCAAAAACCGGCAGAGGAATTTGTGCCTCTTTCCCGTGGCTCGGACGGATCGATTACTACCCAGTTTACGATGACGACCATTGAAGAACTCGGTCTTTTGAAAATGGACTTTTTGGGGCTTCGTACCCTGACAGTGATCAAGGATGCAGTAGAACTGGTTAGAGAAAATCGTGGCATTGATTTTAAAATTGATGATATTGATTATGATGATAAAAAGGTGTATGAGTTTATCGGAACCGGTAAAACCGACGGTGTGTTCCAGCTTGAAAGCGGCGGTATGAAAAACTTCATGAAGGAGTTAAAACCGCAAAGTTTAGAGGATGTCATCGCCGGAATCAGTTTGTATCGACCGGGTCCTATGGATTTCATTCCGAAATATATCAAGGGAAAGAACAGCGCCGGTGCCGTAGTATATGACACTCCGCTGCTTGAACCGATTTTGGCTCCGACCTATGGCTGTATCGTATATCAGGAACAGGTTATGCAGATTGTACGAGTCCTGGGCGGATATACTTTGGGCCGAAGCGATTTGGTTCGAAGAGCCATGAGTAAGAAAAAACAGGCTGTTATGGAAAAGGAACGTGCAAACTTTGTTTATGGTAATGAAGCAGAGGGTGTAAAGGGATGTGTAGAAAACGGTATTCCGGAAGCAGTCGCCAGTAAAATCTATGATGAAATGATGGATTTTGCCAAGTATGCATTTAACAAATCACATGCCGCCTGCTATGCA
Organism: Lachnospiraceae bacterium; assembly: GCA_045643145.1. Classification (GTDB taxonomy): domain Bacteria; phylum Bacillota; class Clostridia; order Lachnospirales; family Lachnospiraceae; genus SVFI01. The sequence continues at coordinate 17,217 of JAZUKG010000162.1, forward strand.
GTCGTTGCCTACCAGACAGCATATTTAAAATATTATTATCCGCAGGAATTTATGGCTGCGCTGATGACCAGCGTCATTGAAAACTCTGCAAAGGTAACAGAATATATCCAAAGCTGCAAGGCGATGGGAATTCAGATTTTGCCTCCGGATGTTAACAGCTCACAGGCCAGATTTTCCGTACAGGACGGTTCGATTCGATTCGCCATGACAGCGCTAAAGAGTATCGGAAGACCGATTATTGCGACCATTGTAAATGAGCGAAAAGAACACGGACTTTATAAATCCCTGCAGGACTTTATCCAAAGAACCGTGGACAAGGATATCAACAAGCGAGTGATTGAAAACCTGATTAAGGCGGGAGCTTTTGATTCGGTTCCGGGTAATCGAAAACAGCTGATGTACAGCTATTCGGGGATTTTGGATCAGCAGGTAAAGGAAAAAAAGAATTCCTTTGCCGGACAAATGAGTCTGTTTGATTTTGCCAGCGAGGAGGATAAAGAAACCTTTGAGGTGAAATTCCCGGATGTCGAAGAATTTGCCAAAGAAGAGCTGCTGGCTTATGAAAAGGAAGTAGCAGGATTTTATATCAGTGGTCATCCGCTTGAGGAATATCAGACCTTTATGGAAAAGAGAGTCAGCGCCAAAACTTCTGACTTTTTCCTGGATGAAGAGACCAATGCCTGCAAGGTGGAAGAAGGAAAAGAATATACGATTGCCGGTATTATTTCAGATAAAAAGATGAAATATACCAAAAATAATAAGCAGATGGCTTTTCTGACTTTGGAGGATATTTACGGCAGTACGGAGGTTATTATTTTTCCGAGAGATTATGACAGAAATGCCAAAAATCTCGTGGTGGATTCCAAGGTGTTTATCAAGGGACGAGCTCAGGTTGAGGATGAGAGAGACGGAAAACTGATCGGATCTTTGGTGACACCGTTTGAAGAAATGCCTCGTATTATGTATGTGGTATTTGAGGACAAGGAAACATATCTGGCAAATGAAAATAAATTAAAGCAGATTCTGTCGCAAAGTGAAGGAAATGATAGCGTGGTTATTTATTGTCAAAAGGAAAAACAGATGAAAAAATATCCGCCAAATCAGAATGTTCATATTACGAAAGAGCTGACAGAACAGATTAAAGGCGAGTTTGGACCATATAGTATACGAATTCAGTAAGAAAAGCCCATAATGAGGCAAAAGGCACAAAATTCATTGCAATTATTTGTAAAAAAAGTTACAATGGCTAAGAATATATAGACCTTAGAGTCGGAGGATACTATGGAAAAAGAAATTAAAACTATTGGCGTTTTGACAAGCGGCGGCGATGCACCGGGTATGAATGCAGCAATTCGTGCCGTTGTTCGTAAAGCTATTAATAACGGTGTAAAGGTAAAGGGTATTAAAAAAGGATACCAGGGCCTTTTAAATGAAGAAATCATTGATATGGAAGCCAGAGATGTTTCAGATACCATTCAAAGAGGTGGTACTATTTTAGGAACAGCTCGTTGTTCAGAATTCCGTACTGAAGAAGGTCAGGCAAAAGGTGCTGAAATTTGCAGAAAGCACGGAATTGACGGTATCGTAGTAATTGGTGGAGACGGTTCTTATCGCGGAGCACAGGCTCTGAGCAAACAGGGAATCAATACCATCGGACTTCCGGGAACCATCGACCTTGATATTGCCTGTACAGATTATACTATCGGTTTTGATACAGCAATTAATACTGCAATGGAAGCGATTGATAAGGTACGTGATACATCTTCCTCTCATGAACGCTGCAGTATCATTGAGGTAATGGGTAGAAATGCAGGTTATATTGCACTTTGGTGTGGTATTGCCAACGGAGCAGAAGATATTTTACTTCCTGAAAAATATGATTACAACGAACAGGAAATTATCAATAACATTATCAGCAATCGTAAAAAAGGTAAAAATCATCATCTGATTATCAATGCCGAAGGTATCGGACATTCTACTTCTATGGCGAGAAGAATTGAAGCAGCTACCGGTATTGAAACCAGAGCAACAATTTTAGGATACATGCAGCGTGGTGGTAATCCAACCTGTAAGGATCGTTTTTACGCATCTATTATGGGAGCCTATGCAGCAGACATTCTCTGCGAGGGTAAAACAAATCGTGTAGTTGGTATCAAGAGCGGTAAAATCGTAGACTATGATATCGATGAAGCATTAGCAATGACAAAGGATATTGACGAATACGAATTCTTGGTAAGTCGTATGCTGTCTAAATAAGAAAAATGATTACATCACTGGCAAATCAAAAGATAAAAAATGTGATTCAGCTTTTGGGAAAATCCAAGCAGCGTAAGCAGCAGGGTGTTTTTGTGGTAGAAGGTACCAAAATGGCACTGGAAGCACCTCTCGAAAAGGTAAAAGAAGTTTATGTATCCGAAAGCTTTTGGATGAAAAAAGAAAATCAGTCGCTGGCATCACATTTTCCGAAAAATAAAGTAGAGATTGTGACTGACGAAGTATTTCGAAAGATGAGCGACACCATTGCACCGCAAGGAATACTCTGTGTGGTAGATCAGATGGATTATGCGCTCCTTGATTTATTGGAAAAAAAGGAAGCTACTTTCCTGGTTTTGGAGGATATTCAGGATCCGGGAAATTTGGGTACCATGATTCGTAGTGCAGAGGGCGCAGGAATTGATGCGGTTCTTATGAGTAAAGGAACGGTAGATATTTACAATCCCAAGACCATTCGTTCTACGATGGGATCGATTTATCGTGTGCCGTTTTGTTATGTAGAAGACCTTGAAAAGCTTCTTCATAATTTGAATGAAAGAGAGTTTGTAACCTATGCAGCTCACTTGGATGCAAAAAAGGCATATGACAAGGTGAAATATCCAAAGAAAACAGCCTTTTTGATCGGAAATGAAGGAAACGGACTGAGTGAAGAAATTACCGGTCTTTCCAAAGAGAAAATCATCATTCCGATGGAAGGAAAAGTAGAATCCCTGAATGCAGCGATTTCTGCTACATTATTAATGTATGAAATATACAGACAAAGAAGAAATGAATAGTTTTTAGCAAAGGGCATCTTGTATGCCCTTTTCTTTAAAAGAGAGTTTGAAAATACATTGCTGACTCGTACATGAATCAACAGGATAAGGAATAAGGGGAAAGATGAAACAAATCAAAATTAAAATAGGTACAAACGGAAGAATAGAAGCAGAAACTCTGGGTATGAAAGGAAAAGAATGTCTGAAATATCTTCAGAGAATTGAACAGATGGCAAATGCAACTACCATCGATTCAGAGTTTACCAAAGAATATTATGAGACAAATGAAATTCTCGAGCAGACTTTGGAACAGGAGGTAAAGGCATAATGGCAGATACCTGGTTTTTCTTTTTTAGTTTCATCCCGTTTCTTCAGTTTATTCCATGCTTTTCGATGTACGGAAAACTCCAGAGAAAGAAATGGTTATTCATGGGCTTTCTCTATATTTTTATTATCATTGCCTATTTCTTTGTCGGATTGATTGTGGATAGCTGGTATCGCGGCGCAAATCTTCCGTATCCGGATGACGGCCCGTATGAAGCAGACTATCAGGATTTTACACTGGATGAATATACTGTAAATGGCGAAGTGGACTGGGATGCCTACGATGCTGCAGTTGCTGAATTCAAAAAGACAGCAGCCTATGAAAAATATCAGGATGATCTGGATGCATGGATGAAGTCGCCGGCATATGTCGAGATGGAGACACACAATAACAGAATGTATGCGATTCGAAGCGGCGTAAATGCAGGAAGAGAGTTCTTTTTGGGAATTTCCTTCTTGTTGTATTGGATTATTGTTTTCTTTGTGGAGCGTTACGCTTACTTGAGAGAACTGGATCAACAGAAAAAAAGACAGACGGTAAAAAGAGCCCTGGATATTATGGAGCAGGAGACTATTGCAACCCCAAATGAATTCGCGAATGTTCCAAATCCGGCGCCAATCAGTCATACAAGTGCTGCAAAAATTAATGTTAACACTGCTACAGAAAAGGAGTTAGAAGCACTTCCTCTGGTCAGTGTTTTGGATGTAAAGAAGATTATAAGCTATAGAGAAGAACATGGCAGATTTGAATCAGCCGATGAGTTTTTTGAATCCTTCCAGGCAAAGCCACATGTTTATGTAAAACTGGGAGAAATGATTGAAATCAGCCAGGCAGAGCCGAAAGAAACAGAGAAAAAAGAGAATCCTCCAAAGAGGAGATTTGATATATGATGCATATCTACAGATTTCTGCCGCGTACCGGGGCGGAAGGTCCGGGAATACGAGCCTGTATATGGGTTTCAGGATGCCAGCACGGCTGCAAGGGATGTTTTGCAAAGCATACCTGGGATATAGAAGCGGGAGAAAAGATGAGTGTAGAAGAAGTGGTTTCACGACTTGATAAGGTAATGGATGAGATAGACGGCATTACCTTTTTAGGCGGAGAGCCCTTTGATCAGGCGCAGGATTTGGCAAAGGTTGCTTCCTATATAAAAGCAAAAGGAAAAAATGTCATCAGCTTTTCCGGATATACCTATGAGGAGCTGCTTGCGGATGACGAAAAGAATGTGCTTTTGAAAGAGACGGATCTGCTTTGCGACGGTCCGTATATCGAGCAGCTGACAGATTATTCCAGGCCACTACTCGGATCAAAAAATCAAAGATTTATTTATTTGACGGATCAGATTTCAAAAGAGGATATGGAGAATTATCATAACTGTTTAGAAATCAGAGTAAAGAAAAACGGACAGACCGAAATAAACGGTATGGGTGATATAGAAAAACTTAGGGAGAGTTTGGGAAAGGAACTGGGAAAAGAGAATGGCTTATTACACATTTAAGGAGAAATTAGCAAATCTGATTAATGCGGGATTTCCGTATGTATATATTCCGACCTATGAGGAAAACAGAGTACAGCAGCAGATTACGGATATTGTACTAAAGTCCGGTGCTGTAAAAACAGAAAGAGAAGTGTATATCTGGACCCAGACAGATGGTCTGGTAAGACAGGGAGAAAAGGAAGATAAGGCAGATACTGTCATCGGAAATACCAAAGATCCGATGAAGGCTTTAGAATATATTATGAAGAGCGAGGAACCGGCTCTTTATATTATGAAGGATTTGCATGTGTTTTTTGGAAGCGAAAGGGGAACACATCCGGATTTTGTATTGATTCGAAGACTCAGAGATATGATTCCATACCTTCAGGGAAGCAGAAAAAATGTAGTATTCATCAGTCCAAAGCTGGTAATTCCAAGCGATATGGAAAAGGATATTTCAGTTCTCGAATATGAACTTCCGAATGAAGAGGAAATTTTGGAAAAACTGGATTACCTCTGTGAGACCTTGACACCGCAGCAGGTAACCATTGATGAGGACGGCAAACGTGAGCTTGCCAGAGCAGCACTGGGACTGACCATGCAGGAGGCTGAGAATGCATTCTGCCGTGCGATTGTCAGCATGAAGGGGATTAATACCGGTGCGATCAAGATTATTCATGAAGAAAAGAATCAGGTAGTCAGAAAGACAGGAATGCTGGAATTTATCAATACAGATTTGGGTATTGATGATATCGGTGGACTGGACAATCTGAAAAACTGGCTGGTAAAGAGAAATAATACCTGGACAAAACGTGCCAAGGCATATAATCTGCCTTCTCCAAAGGGTGTACTGATTACCGGTATTCCGGGTTGTGGTAAATCACTGACAGCCAAGGCTACCAGTGCGATTTGGGGTCTTCCTTTATTAAAACTGGATATGGGCAAGATTTTTGGCGGAATTGTCGGAAGCTCTGAAGAAAACATTCGCCAGGCTATTAATACAGCAGAAGCAGTAGCACCTTCTATCCTGTGGGTAGACGAAATTGAAAAGGGCTTTGCAGGACTGAAATCAGGCGGAGATTCCGGAACCTCATCCAGAGTATTCGGTACCTTTCTTACCTGGCTTCAGGAAAAGGAAAAACCGGTATTTGTCATTGCGACAGCAAATGATATCAGTTCTTTGCCGCCGGAACTTTTGCGTAAGGGTCGTTTTGATGAAATCTTCTTTGTAGACCTTCCGACCTTAAAGGAAAGACAGAAAATCTTTAAGGTACATATTAATAAGAGAATAGCCGGAAATGAAGTGGCGCATGAATTAAAAGCAGATGATGATGTGACCATGAGACTGGCAAAAATGACAGACGGATACACCGGAGCTGAAATCGAGCAGATTTTAATTTCGGCTCTTTATGAGGCATATTATAAAGAAAGAGGAATGACAGAGGCAGATGTCGTGAAAGCGATAGAAGAAACCGTATCTCTGGCTACGACTCAAAAAGAACAGATCGCTGAGCTCAGAGACTGGGCAAAGCAGCGTGCGGTACTGGCTACAGCGCAGGAAGATCAGGAAATGGAAATGTATTCCGAGACTGCAGTGGATACAGAGAGAACAAACCGTCAGGGCGGAAGAATCGTAAACTTCGATCTGTAAGTCACTATTTGTATTTAGGAGGATTCGATAGAAAATGTCTATGATATTAACACTGACATCTGCAGCAATTATTGCAGGATTGTCATTAACACAGGTAAGTGTAGCAGCGCTGGTTGCCTGTCAGGATAGTGAGAATTTGACCGAGGGGTTGGAAACTGTATATATGGATTCTCAGATTTTACAGAAAACCCTGATTGAAATGGATTGTCATATGAAGGTCAAGTCGGATAATGAAATCTATGTGGAAACCACCTGCGGACAGCTTTTATTCAAAAGAGAAGATGTGAATTTACCATTTAGATTATTCATAAATGATATCCGGGATCAGGAAGGACTGATTCAAAATATGAAGTCCTTTGAACTGGATTATGGACGAAATGTTCAAGATTATACATACCATCACATCAAGGACCATCTCCCGCAGGGAATGTCAATTGAAAATGAGTATGTGGAAGACGATGAGTTATACCTCACCATCAATGTAGAATGATTTATATAGCGAATTAACCATATGAAAAAACAATGCATGAATTGGGAAGTGTCAAGCAGTATATAAAAACAGTGAAGGGCCTCGATTGTAAATAATCGACGCAAAGCAAAAAGGAGTAAAGATGAAAATCGGATTTATTGGACTGGGAAACATGGCAACAGCTATGATTTCCGGAATGTTAAAAAAAGAAATTGTGCAGGCAACCGATATTGTTGCATCTGCAAAAACTCAGGAAAGCGTAAAAAAGGCAGTAGATACCTTTGGAATTCTTTCGGCAGAAAACAATACAGAAGTAGCAGCTGCAGCAGATGTATTATTCCTGGCAGTAAAGCCGCAGATGTATCCGGATGTCATTCATGAAATCAGGGACAGCATCAAAGACGGCGCAGTTATCGTTTCAATTGCACCGGGCAAGACCATTGAATGGCTCATGAATTTATTTGGAAAAACCATTAAAATTGTCAGATGTATGCCAAATACTCCGGCACTTGTTTTAGAAGGCTGTACCGGAGTGTGTAAGTCAGAGTCTGTGACAGAGGAAGATATGGAATACGTGATGAGTCTTTTGCAAAGCTTTGGAAAGGCTTATGAGGTAGCGGAACATTTAATGGATGCCGTAGTAGGAGTTAGCGGAAGCTCACCGGCTTATGTATTTATGTTTATAGAAGCTATGGCAGATGCAGCCGTACTTGGCGGTATGCCAAGACCACTGGCTTATCAGTTTGCAGCCCAGTCAGTACTCGGAAGTGCAAAAATGGTATTGGAAACAGGAATGCATCCGGGCCAGCTCAAGGATATGGTATGTTCGCCGGCAGGAACTACGATTGAAGCAGTTAAGATTTTGGAAGAAAAGGGATTAAGAAGTGCAGTAATTGAAGCAGAAGTTGCCTGCATTGAGAAGTCCAGAAATATGTAAAATAGAATAAATCTATTCTGAAATAGGCGGTTTTCATTGAAAACTGCCTTTGTTTTGAAATAAAAACATTAGAAAATTTGACATTGTGGCCTAATTCTGTTATAGTAACCCATGTACCGTTTAACATTTTTGTAACAAATGAAACAAAAATGTAATCTGATATTTCATAATTATTAAGAATTTTAAGGATTTAAGCATGTATTTATACATGGGAGGTATTATGTTACAGATAACAAAGAATCTGAAAAGATGTCTGTCAGTTCTGATGGCAATCACATTAGTGATGTGTCTTCCGATTATGACCAAGGCAGACGACTTACAGGATGAAACAGATCTCTTTGCCGGAGCTACTGCAGTTATGAAGGGCTTGGCCGAAGAGGAACTTGATTGGAATGTAGGCGCAGGTTTCGTGTTAAATGCTGATCAGGAAGATATCATTGAAGAAATTCCGGAAGGCGAAATCGCAGTGCTGGATGCATCTGAGTTATTTGAAGAGGATGCCAAAGTCGCAGAAGAAACAAACATCGTTATGGCAAATGTTAAGGACGCAGTAAATGTTCGTAAGGAGCCAAGCGAAGATGCAGAAGTTGCAGGAAAGCTTTACAAAAACTGCGGCGGAGAAATTATTGAAAGAAGAGATGGCTGGACACATCTTAAGAGCGGTGAATTAGAAGGCTGGACCAAGGATGAATACTTATTCTTTGGCGATGAGGCAGCAGCTCTTAGAGAAGAAGTAGGAAAGCTGGTAGCAACCATTACAACAGATGCTCTCAGAGTTCGTAAAGAGGCAGATGAAGAAGCCGGTGTTTATACACTCCTCAAGAGTGGTGATACAATTGATGTAGTAGAAGAAACAGAAGGCTGGGTTGCAGTTCAGGTTGACAAGGATACAGTCGGATATGTCAGTGCAGACTACGCTGAAGTAGAATTCAAGGTAGAAAGCGGAAAGACAACAAAGCAGCTTGAAAAAGAAGCAGCTGAAAAAGAAAAGAAGAAATTAAGCAAAAACAGAGGCGCAGTTGATGTAGCTACTTCTGATGTAGCTCTTTTAGCAGCACTGATTCAGTGTGAAGCCGGAAGAGAATCCTATGAAGGAAAGCTCGCAGTTGGTGCAGTTGTTATGAATCGTGTCAGAAGCAAAGGCTTCCCGGGAAGTATCAATGGTGTTATTACAGCACCTGCACAGTTCCCACCTGCAACAAACGGTAAGGTGGCAGCAGTTCTCGCAAAGGGACCAAGCTCTTCTTGTATGGAAGCAGCTCAGGCAGCTATCAACGGATCATCAAATGTAGGCGGTGCTACTCACTTTAGAGCAGCCAGCAGCGGTACTCAGGGTATTGTGATTGGAAATCATGTATTCTGGTAAAATATCATAAATATGAATTTAGGGTCGTATCAAATTGATACGACCTTTTTTAAAAGAAAGTGTTTTACAAAATATGAAAAAGAGAATACTTCAGGTACTTCCGCTGCTGTTATTGACGGCTGCTTTGTGTCAATATGGCCAGACGAATGGTTTTCACACCTCTGCGTATCAGGAAGTTATGAATGAGAAAAATAACATACAGAAAAGCTTTGAGAGAGCAGGAGATGTTTCAAGCCTGCCAATTGACAATATCACTCTCAATTTTGTAACAGACCCGGTCGGTGTGGATACAAATGATATTTTCTTTGGCTGGTATCCCGGAGGATATCAAAAAGCTTATCAGATTAGGGTAAGTACGGAAGAAAAAATGGTTTGGGACAGCGGTTTGATTGAATCTGACAAAAATGCCAATATCCCTTATCAGGGGGAGCCGCTTTCGGATTTGACAGAGTATCAGGCAGAGGTTTTTTTGATTTTGGATATTCCGGATAGTAGCGGCGAGCTGAAAAGTGCGAGTGCACAGGGGAGCCTTTCCTTTACTACGGCATATATGCAAAATGCATTTCCGGATGCGAGCTTTATCGCAATGCAGGGAGAAGAAAATGTATACGGAGACGGACAGCCGGTTTTTGTAAAGGATTTTGAAATCGAAGATTTAGATCGAATCAAAAAAGCATATTATCTGGGAAGTGCACTGGGCCAATATGATGCCTATTTGAACGGTGAACGTATCGGTATGGATGAAATGAAGCCGGGGTGGACGGATTACAGAGATTCGCTGCTTTACAATATGTATGATGTGACAAATCTGATAAACGGACAGGAAACAAATCATCTCGCAGTCATGCTCGGAACCGGATGGTGGTGCGGACGAAACGCATTTGGAACCTACGATTTTCATCATCCGGCACTCATTGGTGCTCTGGAGATTTTATATCAGGACGGCAGCCGAAAAACGATCGTGACGGATGATAGCTGGAAATATTATAAAGATACACAGATTCAGTTCGCAGATTTTTTTAACGGAGAAACCGTTGATTTTAGAAAACTATCTGCTTCTGATTTTTCACAGGGTACTGCGGCATTGGATCAGGAGATATTGCCCGGGGAAAATGAAGTGGTAATCAGTCAGGACTTTGCAGGAGAGTTTCACAGCTTTTGGGGATACCAGAATCAAAGAAAGAACGAAACGGTAGATATGCAGTCAGCATATCTGTATGACGGCATCGAGGATAACGGCAGTGATTACGGCCAGGTAAGCATCACCAATCAGTATCATGGTCAGGGAGATATTCTGATTCCAAAGGGACAGACACTGATTGTCGATTTGGGACAAAATATAGCCGGTGTACCGGAGATTACCTTTAGCAGTGATTTAGAAAATGAAATTACGATTCAGTTTGCAGAGATGCTAAATGATACCGGAGAAGAAGCGAAAGGTAACGATGGGCCTCAGGGAAGTCTGTATCGAAAGAATTACCGTTCGGCCACCACGACGGTGTCTGTTCTGACCGGAAAGAACAGTCAGCAAACGTATTCTCCGTCCTTCTTTTTTACCGGCTTTCGTTATCTGTCGGTTACGGCCGGGGAGGATTTGGTGCTGCATGATATAAAAGGAATCGTTATCGGAAATGTATCAAAGGAAACGGGTGAATTTACCTGCGATAATGATGCTTTGAACCGTTTATATGAAAATGTGAAATGGAGTCAGAGGAACAACTTTACGCTGATTGCCACCGATTGCCCTCAGAGAGATGAAAGACTGGGCTGGACCGGAGACTTAAGAGGCTTTGCAGCTACCTCGCTTTACAATCAGGATTTATATTCTTTTTATGAAAAATGGGCCAGGGATTTAGTAGAGGCACAAACGGAAGATGGAGCCTATACAGATACGGTACCTGCTACCGTAACCACCGGAGCCGGAAACGGAGGCTGGGCCGAGGCCGGTATTTTAGTTCCGTTTGAAGTGTATAAAAGATACGGCAGCATTTCATATTTGGAAAATCTGTATCCTTCTATGCAAAGGTATATGGAGTATCTGCAGAGCGTCAGCGCAGATATAAAAGCAAAATCAGATTCAGGGCCGATTGGGCCGGGAACTTTATACGGAGACTGGCTTTCAGGAGAAAACGGTGACAGCAGCTTTTTATCTGCTTTATGGTATGCTTTGGATGCAAAGCTGATGAGCCAGATTTCTGATATTTTGAAAAAGGACAAAGAAGCAAAGGAATATCGAAAGCTTTTTGCGAATATTAAAAAGTATATTGATAAAAAATATTTGCAAAATGAAAGACCGATAGAAATGCTGACACAGACGGAAATCTGTTTTATACTGCATTATGATTTAACGGATGATGAAAAAACAAAAAATGATCTGGTAAAGAGATTGCAGGAAAAGATAGATGAAAATCCGAATACATTAATGACAGGTTTTGTCGGCACTCCGATTCTGTTAGAAACGCTAACGCAGAATGGAATGGAAAAGCAGGCTTATGGGCTGCTGCTTTCAGAAGAAAATCCATCCTGGCTTTACAGCGTAAACCAGGGCGCGACTACCATTTGGGAGCGGTATGATTCCTATACCACTCAAAACGGTTTTGCAGATTTTGCTATGAATTCTTTTGATCATTTCAATGAAGGAAGCGTCGCACAGTGGATGTATGAGAGACTGGGCGGAATACAAATTGATATGACCGGGGAGCAGCCGATTGTCATTCATCCTGTTTTACTAAAGAAAGAGGAACGGGAAAGTCTGAAAAAGGAAGTGCCTCGCAGTGCTTTTGCAAAGACTCATACTATATGGGGCGAGGTGCAGATGGACTGGAAAATGGATGAAGAGGATATGTTGGATGTCGATATTCAAATTCCGATGGGAGCCGAGGCTTTGATTCGTTTACCGATAGAAGGCTTTGAGGAAACGGTAGTTTCAGGCGGTAATTGGCACTTTGAAGGACATTTATCGGATTGATTTCGCGCTCATTACTGAAATACAGGAATATAATTTGTGGTAAATCTTCTTGTGAGTATCTTGGGGCTTTGTTATAATGTTCATAAATCAAGGATGTGACATTTCATCCTTGAAATGCGAAAAAATGAACAACAAGGGAAAGGAGAACGGTATGAGTATATTAGGATTATCTCCGGCTATCTTTTGGATCATCGTTATGGTGATTGCTATTGTGATTGAAATAGCAACCTTGGGACTTACCAGTATCTGGTTTGCCGGCGGCGCATTAGTAGCAGTCGGATGTGCACTGCTTCATGTACCATTTATTTGGCAGGTGCTGATTTGTCTGATTGTTTCCACAGTATTGTTGGTTTTTACCAGACCAATCGTATCGGAACACTTCAACCGCAACAGAACAGCGACCAATGTGGAAAGCTTGATTGGTGAATCTGCTGTAGTAATTGAAGAAATCAGTAACATTAAGCAGACCGGACGAGTAAGTATTCAGGGAAAAGAATGGACGGCTCGAACAGAGAATCAGGAAGCAGTCATTGCAAAGGACAAAATTGTAACGATTCAAAACATTGAAGGCGTTAAATTAATAGTAAAAGAAAGAAAAGAGGAATTGTAAATGGGACCATTAGTAATTTTTATCGTACTTATTATCATCGCATTATGGGTAGTTGTTAACTGTATTAAAATCGTGCCACAGGCACAGGCATACGTAGTTGAAAGACTTGGTGCTTATCAGGGAACCTGGTCAGTAGGACTTCACTTTAAAGTACCTTTCATCGACAAGGTTGCAAAAAGAGTTGTTTTAAAGGAACAGGTAGTTGACTTTGCACCACAGCCGGTTATCACAAAGGATAACGTAACCATGAGAATTGATACCGTAGTATTCTATCAGATTACTGATCCAAAGCTTTATGCTTACGGTGTTGAAAATCCAATCATGGCAATTGAAAACTTAACAGCTACAACACTTCGTAACATCATCGGTGATATGGAACTTGACCAGACATTAACAAGCCGTGAAGTAATCAACACCAAGATGAGTACAACACTTGATATCGCAACAGACCCATGGGGAATCAAAGTAAACCGTGTGGAACTGAAGAACATCATTCCTCCTGCAGCTATTCAGGATGCAATGGAAAAACAGATGAAGGCAGAACGTGAACGTCGTGAATCTATTCTTCGTGCAGAAGGAGAAAAGAAATCTACTATCCTCGTTGCAGAAGGTAAGAAAGAATCCGCAATTCTGGAAGCAGAAGCAGAAAAGCAGTCAGCTATTCTTCGTGCAGAAGCTGAAAAGGAAAAAATGATTCGTGAAGCAGAAGGTGAGGCTGAAGCAATTCTTAAGGTTCAGCAGGCGAATGCAGATGGTATTCGTATGATTCGTGAAGCAGGCGCTGATCAGTCAGTACTTCAGATCAAGAGCTTGGAAGCATTAGAAAAGGTAGCACAGGGTGATTCAACCAAGATTATCATTCCTTCAGACCTTCAGGGCGTAGCTTCACTGGCTACAACTTTCAAGGAAGTTATCAGCAAATAAGAAAAAATAGAATATTTTGATTAAAAAGAAATATGAAATATGCGAAAAGGGGCAAAAACAGTGGTGTTTGCCCCTTTTCTTATGGTTAATTCTTGCCCTATAGAGCTCTTTGTAGTATGATTAGTCTGTATTTTTATTTTCTGCTTTAAAGAAGTGAAGTAAATTATATTTGAGCAGAAGAAACTAAGGGAACAAAACTGTTTCGATTTATGATTGGAACAAGAAACAGAAAGGACAGATTCAATGGCAGTAGATTTAAAGGGAAAAGATTTTTTAAAGCTTCTTGATTATACCAGTGAAGAAATCGCTTACCTGGTAGATTTAGCAGCAGAATATAAAGATAAAAAGAAAAAAGGTATTTTACATGATACCTTAAAAGGAAAAAATGTAGCGCTTATTTTTGAAAAGACATCAACACGTACACGTTGTTCTTTTGAAGTAGCAGCTCATGACCTGGGAATGGGAACTACTTATCTGGATCCTTCAGGATCTCAGATTGGTAAAAAAGAAAGTATCAGTGATACAGCAAGAGTACTGGCCGGAATGTTCGACGGAATCGAATATCGTGGATACGGTCAGGAAATCGTGGAAGAACTGGCAAAGTATTCTAAAGTACCTGTATGGAATGGTCTTACCAATGAATTTCATCCGACACAGATGCTGGCAGACCTTTTAACTATCAAGGAAGTATTTGGTAAGGTAAAAGGCATTAAGGTGGCTTATATGGGTGATGCCCGTTACAACATGGGAAATTCATGGATGGTAACCTGTGCAAAGATGGGAATGGATTTTGTTGCCTGTGCACCAAAGTCTTATTGGCCGAGCCAGGAACTCATTGATACCTGTCAGGCAATTGCAAAAGAAACCGGAAGCACACTTTCCTTTACAGAAGATGCAATGGAAGGAGTAAAGGGTGCCAATGTCATCTATACAGATGTATGGGTTTCTATGGGTGTGCCGGATGAAGTATGGGAGGAGCGTATTAATTCGCTTTCACCATATCAGGTAAATAAGCAGCTTATGGATCAGGCAGCAGATGATGTAGTATTTATGCACTGCTTACCTGCATATCATGATTTAAATACAAAGATTGGTAAAGAAAAGGGAGAAAAATACGGTTTCACTGAATTGGAAGTAACAGATGAAGTTTTTGAATCAGAAAGATCTGTTGTTTTTCAGGAGGCTGAAAATCGTATGCATACCATCAAAGCTGTGATGGCAGCAACTCTCGGAGCATAAATTTATATGAAAACAAAGATTTTAACCATCCTGAGAGAAAGCAATGATTATGTATCCGGTCAAAAGCTTTGTGATGAACTGGGCGTATCCAGAACTGCCATATGGAAGGTCATCAATCAATTAAAAGCCTCAGGATATGAAATAGAGTCCGTTCAAAATAAAGGCTATAAATTAACAACTGCTCCTGAAATTTTATCAGAGAGCGAAATTCAAAGCAGACTCAAGACAAATTGGGCAGCAAAGGATCTGGTCGTGAAAAAAGAAACCGGATCAACAAATAATGACTGCAGAGCCTATTTGGAAGAAGGAAGAGGTCACGGATTATTGGTCGTAGCCGATACCCAAAAGGGTGGTAAAGGAAGACGAGGCAGAAGCTGGAGTTCTCCGCCGGGAACGACAATATCCATGTCGCTGGGATTAAAGCCTGATTTTGAACCTATGAAGGCGTCTATGCTGACTCTGGTCATGGCACTGAGCGTGGCCAATGCAATTGAAGACGTTTGCAATATTTCGGCAGCTATTAAATGGCCCAATGATATTGTAGTGAATCGAAAAAAAGTGTGCGGCATTTTAACAGAAATGAATGCACAGCTTGATTATATTGAAAATGTTGTCATCGGTGTAGGCATCAATGTTTCACAAACGGAATTTGAAGAAGAGATTAAAATGACAGCGACTTCATTAAGCTTGGAAACGAAAAGTGCAGTAAGCCGTGTGGCATTAATACAAAAGACGATGGAATATTTCGAACAGCATTACGAAGTATTTTGTCAAACACATGATTTGTCTGCCATAATGGCAGAGTATAACAGTAAACTCGCAAATGAAAATGCAGCTGTCAGAGTCCTGGATCCGAAGGGAGAATGGGAAGGCATGGCCCTGGGCATAAACAAAGAAGGGGAACTGTTAGTAAAAAAAGAAGACCAAACCGTAGAAGCAGTATATGCCGGTGAGGTTTCCGTGAGAGGAATCTATGGATATGTCTGAAGAAAAAATGGACAGAATGCCGGACGGAAGATTAGTTCTGTGCGGATGTAACGCTTATGAAAAAAAATACTTTTTTAATCCGCTGTTTGACGGTATCCCTGAATATGTAAAAGAAGAGCTGAATATTATCAGTGTTCTTTTTACAGAGGAAGCAGGAGGAGCTTTTTTCATCGTGTTTGATGAGGACGGCAGCGTCTCTATCGAAACACAGGCGGCTGAAGAAGATATTTTATATGATGAAATCACCTCAGGACTTTTGGTACGAGAAATTACCAGACATAAGCAGGAACTGTTTGAACAGCTTCAGCTTTTTTACAAGGTATTTATCTTGAAAGAAAGCCTGGATGAAATAGAATAAAACTAGCCCATAAGGAGCAAAAAGACATGATTTTAACAGTAGACGTAGGAAATACAAATATCACCTTTGGTGTATATGACAAGGAAAAACTGGTAACCACTTTCCGTATGACAACCAAGATTCAGAGAACATCCGATGAGCATGGCGTTGTGATTCGAGATATGCTTCAGCAGAATAACATTCAGACCAGTGATATCGACGGCAGTATCGTAGCCAGCGTAGTTCCGAATATCATGCATTCATTGATCAATGCATTGAATCGTTATATCGGAACGGATCCATTAATCGTAGGCCCCGGTATCAAAACCGGTATCAAGGTTGAGGGTAAAAATCCGAGAGAAACCGGTGCTGACCGTGTAGTAGATGCGGTAGCAGCTTTTGAAAAATACGGCGGACCAATCATCGTTCTTGACTTTGGTACAGCGACAACCTATGACTATGTATCCAAGGACGGAAGTCTCAAGGCCTGTGTCATTGCGCCTGGTATTCGTATCAGTGCAGAAGCGCTTTCGACCAATGCAGCCAAGCTTCCGCAGATCGAAATCAAAAAACCGGAAACCATCCTGGCAGGTGATACCGTAACCAGTATGCAGGCCGGTATTATGTATGGTCAGATCGGTCAGACTGAATATATCGTAAATCAGATAAAGAAAGAAACCGGTTATCCGGATATGAAGGTAGTTGCTACCGGCGGATTGGGTCGTACCATCACCGCTGAGAGCGATGCAATTGATTTTTATGATCAGACCTTAACCCTTGACGGACTTCGTATTATCTACGAAAAGAACGTGGAGCAGTAAAAGATGAAACAGCTTACAATCGGAAATGTAACATTAAATAATCCGGTGATTTTGGCACCAATGGCAGGCGTAACCGACCTGCCATTTCGTTTGCTTTGCAAAGAAAAAGGCGCAGGCCTTCTTTGTATGGAAATGGTCAGTGCCAAAGCCATCTATTATAAAAATAAAAATACGCAGGATTTGATGGAAATACACCCGGGGGAACATCCGGTTTCTCTGCAGCTTTTTGGAAGTGATCCGGACATCATCAGTGAAATGGCTCGGCAGATAGAGGAAAGACCGTTTGAAATATTGGATTTCAATATGGGATGTCCTGTACCAAAGGTTGTAAACAATCATGAAGGCTCTGCGCTGATGAAAGAGCCAAAATTGGTAGAAGAAATTCTGTCAAAAACGGTGAAGGCAATTCAAAAGCCGGTAACCGTCAAAATCCGAAAGGGCTTTGATGAGGAACATATCAATGCTGTGGAAATTGCCAAGATAGCGGAAAGCTGCGGTGTCAGTGCGATTGCAGTACATGGACGAACCAGAGAACAGTATTACAGCGGAAAGGCAGACTGGGACATCATTGCTCAGGTTAAAGAAGCGGTTTCCATTCCGGTTATCGGGAACGGAGACGTCACGGACGTTCATTCGGCCAAGGCGCTTTTAGAGCAAACAAACTGTGATGGCATTATGATAGGAAGAGCTGCCAGAGGAAATCCTTTTATTTTTGGACAGATCGCTTCCTATTTAGAGACAGGAGAAATTCCGGACAAACCGACCAAAGAAGAAATACATGAAACGATATTGAGACATGCACAGCTCATGATGGAATACAAGGGTGAATATACTGCTGTCAGAGAGATGCGAAAACATATCGCCTGGTATACAACAGGGCTCAAGCATTCTGCCAAACTCAGACAAAAGGTAAACGAAATCGAGTCAATGGATGAACTGATTGAAAATATCCATCAGATATTTGCCTAAACCAAGCCTTGACAGTGTGTTTTTGAGTAAGTTATAATGTGTTAGTTAAAAAGGCGAAATAGGCCTAATCAGCATAAGAAAGGATGAAGATTGTGGAAGTAAAGAAAAATATCTTAACCTATGAAGGTTTAAAAAAGTACGAAGAGGAATTAGAACACTTAAAGGTTGTAACTCGTAAAGAGATCGGCTATTCCATTAAAGAAGCCAGAGCACAGGGTGACTTATCCGAAAATGCTGAATATGATGCAGCTAAGGATGAACAGCGCGACGTAGAGGCCAGAATCGAAGAACTTGAAAAAATCCTGAAGAACGCAGAAGTCGTTGTTGAAGATGAAGTTAACCTCGATCAGATCAACATCGGATGTAAGGTTCGTATCAAGGATATGGAATACAAAGAAGAATTAGAATATAAAATCGTTGGTTCTACCGAAGCAAACAGCTTAAAGGGTAAAATCTCTAACGAATCACCGGTTGGTAAGGCATTAATCGGAGCGAAAAAGGGAGATACTGTAAAGGTAGAAACACCTGCAGGTATTTTAAAATACAAAGTACTTGAAATTCAGAGAGCAGGAGAATAAGAACGTGGGAGAAAAGAATCAAAACGCAAATAACCAGCAGCAGGATATCAATCAGCTTTTAAAGGTTAGACGCGAAAAGTTAGCAAATTTACAGGAAGCAAATAAGGACCCGTTTGAAATTACAAAGTTTGATCAGACACATCATACCGAACAGGCCAAGGCTTTATACAATGAACATGAAGCAAAGCTTTTAGCAGGCCGTCAGGATCCGGATGTAGAAGGACTGAGCGAAGAAGAAGCCAGACAGGTTATTAATGATGATTACAATGATAGAAGAGCTATCATGGATGCGCAGCCAATCAATGTTCAGATTGCAGGACGTATGATGTTCAAGCGTGTTATGGGTAAAGCTTCTTTCTGTAACATTCAGGATTTACAGGGAAATATCCAGGTATATGTTGCCAGAGATGCAATTGGTGAAGAAGACTATGCAGACTTCAAGAAGTCAGATATCGGTGATATTTATGGTCTGAGCGGATTTTTATTCCGTACCAAGACAGGCGAAATCTCTATTCATGCACAGAAGATGACTCTTTTGACCAAGAGCCTTCAGATTTTACCGGAAAAATTCCATGGATTAACAGATACAGATACACGTTATCGTCAGAGATATGTGGACCTTATCATGAATAAGGAAAGCAAGGAAGTATTCATTAAGCGTTCTCAGATTATCAAAGAGATTCGTAACTTCCTCGCAGGTCGTGATTTCATGGAAGTAGAAACACCAATGCTCGTTTCCAACGCAGGTGGTGCTGCTGCCAGACCATTTGATACACATTACAATGCATTAAATGAAGATGTTAAGCTGCGTATTTCATTAGAGCTTTACCTCAAGAGACTGATTGTTGGTGGTCTCGAAAGAGTATATGAAATCGGCCGTGTATTCCGTAATGAAGGTGTAGATACCAGACATAATCCGGAATTTACATTGATGGAGCTTTATCAGGCATATACCGATTATGAAGGAATGATGGAATTAACAGAAAGCATGTTCCGTTATCTCGCAGAAAAAGTAATCGGCGATACCAAATTTACTTACAACGGTATTGAGCTTGATTTTGGCAAGCCGTTTGAAAGAATGACTATGAATGACTGTATTAAGAAATATACAGGCATTGATTTTGATACAGTAGAAAGCGATGAAGCTGCCAAGGCACTGGCTAAGGAGCATCATGTAGAATTTGAGGAACGTCATACAAAGGGCGAAATTATCAACCTCTTCTTTGAAGAGTTTTGTGAAGAAAAATTAATTCAGCCTACCTTTATCATGGATCATCCGATTGCGATTTCTCCGCTTACAAAGAAGAAACCAAGCGATCCTACCAAGGTAGAACGTTTCGAACTTTTCATCAATACATGGGAAATGTGTAATGCTTATTCAGAGCTTAACGATCCAATCGATCAGAGAGAAAGATTTGCAGCTCAGGATGCAGCATTCGCAGCAGGAGATGAGGAAGCAAATCATACAGATGAAGACTTCCTGAACGCTCTTGAAATCGGTATGCCTCCAACAGGTGGTATCGGATACGGAATCGACAGACTGGTTATGTTATTAACAGACAGCCCTGCAATCCGTGATGTACTTCTGTTCCCAACAATGAAGTCATTAGACAAGTAAGATGGCTTATGTTAGGGCTTTCAAAGCCTTATAAACACTGAGTTTTGACCAATTTTGACCAATTCAAAAAATGGCGAAAATCAGCTTACTAACAGAAGTACTAACATAAATTTCGAGTTTATTAGTCCTTAATTTACCTTCAATGTGTTGGATAGAAACCAGTATTTTAGGGTATTTGAGAGAAAATTCGTATAAATGTTAGTGTATACGAAAAATGTTAGTGATTAGAAAGTAAATATAGATTTGTACCTACAAGGGACATTTTCATAGATGAAAATCTAAGAAGATGTCCCTTTTTACGTTTCGGGGACAACCTGAGCAGTTATGGTCGAATTCACAGCGTTAAGTGCACTGGTTGCAATCTGATATTTAGAAAGGTCAAATTAGTATAAGTGTTGTATTACTATGAAGAACAGGCGAGATAATTGCCTGTTCTTCTCTTATAATCAGTGCTTTTATTAGTTTGCAATTAAATAGAAATGGTGTAAATAAATGAAAAATAAAAAATGGCTTATGTGTCCGATGTGTAATGGAAAGACTATAACAATGATTTATGAAGAAACTACATTGAGATATTTAAAATCTGTTAGAGAAGGTAAGATGTTTACCATTACATTTCACTTTACGAAGGTAGTTAGGTACGGGTACGGTACTTTTGTTTGATTTTGTTCGTTGTTTGGAATATAATATTTGAAAGTAAATTAGTTTCACTACGTTTCTCTTTGGAGGATAATATGGAGTATTTATCGATTAAGCAAACATCAGAAAAAAGGGGTATTTCCGTAAGAAGGATACACATATTGTGTTC